>JBLMZZ010000001.1:0-10996 GCA_050259095.1 Omnitrophica WOR_2 bacterium
CCACCACATGCTTCTGCACAATTCCCAACTGATTGTCAAACATGTCATGGTGAAGTTGCCTGGGTACCTTCAACATTTGATCACGATAACCAATATTTCCCTATTTATTCGGGCAAACATAATGGTGAATGGAATGTATGTGGTGATTGTCACAACAATCCATCAAACTATTCGGTTTTTACATGCATTGATTGTCATGAACACAACAAAACCGATACTGATGAGCACCATAGTGGCGTATCGGGTTATGTTTATAACAGTAACGCTTGTTACAGCTGCCACCCCAATGGTAACAATAAAAATCCTGTGTATTTTAACAAGAATAAAATTGATTAGAGGGGATAAATATGAAAATTATTCTACCGATAGTAATAATTCTTCTGGACTTCTTATGCTGTAAAGCTCAACAGACCCCTGTTGAAGGAAGTATAACCCATATTACCTCTGCAAATGTGTATGTTCGTTTTGGAAATACTCAACTTGTAAATGTTGGCGACACACTCTATGTGAATCATGAAGGTGAATATAAACCGGTACTATTGGTGACTGCGAAATCATCGCTATCATGTGTATGTAAACCAATTAGTGATCAAGAGGTTAATTTATCCGCGAAAGTTTACCTGATTAAAAATAGTAGCACACTGGCATTAGGTCAGAAGCAAGTAACTAAAGGAGAACAAACAACTCCTATTCATAAAACTCTGGCTGATACATTGATTTCTGGCAGAGACTCTTTGTCAGTTGTTCAACCTTTACGGCAACAGCAAATTAATGGACGAGTCTCTATAGCTTCATACAATAACTTATCCAATTCACCGGCAGGTAATTTTATGAGAATGAGATATACCCTATCAATGAAGATAAATAACATTGCCGACTCTCGTTTATCAGCTGAAACATATGTGTCATTCGTTTATAAAAGTGATAATTGGGGTGAAATACAGAACAATATATTCATCGGTTTAAAGATTTACAACCTTGCATTAATCTATGATGTAACTAATAATCTTAGGCTTACGGCTGGAAGAAAGATAAATCCCCGGTTGTCAAATATGGGTGCAGCTGATGGTTTACAAGCTGAATACAACTTTCAGGATTTTTCGGCAGGTGTAATTATGGGAACTCGTCCCGATTATCTTGATTACAGTTTCAATACTTCACTTTTTCAATATGGAGTTTATTTTTCACACCAAAAGAGTGTGAATAAAGGTGATGTGCAAACCACTGTTTCTTTTGTTGATCAGAAAAACACAGGAATAAACGACAGGCGATTTACCTATCTTCAGCATTCAAATTCAATGATCAACAATCTCTACTTCTTTGGATCTGCCGAGTTTGACCTCTATAAAATGATCAACAATAACCCTGATAATTCGCCCAATCTTACTAATCTTTACCTGTCACTCAGATATCGTATCTTGAGAAATCTCTCATTGTCTGTTTCATACAGTGCCCGCAAAAATATCATCTATTACGAAACCTATAAAACGTTTCTTGAGAGATTAATTGAATCAGAAACAATGCAAGGATACTCAGCGCGAATTAATTACACACCTCTTAAAAAGCTATCATTAGGTGCAAATGCAGGTTATCGCGACAGTAAAAAAGATCCGGCTCCTTCAAAAAATGCTTATATTTATGTTACATACAATGCAATTCCATTAGTAGATGCTTCAATGACAATCTCAACTACTATACTCGAAACAAGTTATTTATCCTGTAAAGTATATAGCATTGGAGTATGTCGTGATCTTTTTAAACATAAGGTTAATAGTAGTTTAGCATATCGTTACAGTGATTATAACTTTATGAATTCACAAGCCGGGTTACTTCAAAACTCATTGGAAGCATCCATCAATTGGCAGATCATTAAAAAATTATCATTTAGTCTGAGTTACGAAGGTACATTTGAAAAAGATTACACATTCACACGTTTCTTTTTACAACTTTCAAAAAGGTTTTAAGGTTTATCTGTTTCATCAACACCAGATTAAATGAAAAATATTTCAGTCAGATTAACGATAATCATCATTATTATGACAAGTCTATCAGGATTAATTTCTTGTTCTACAATACCTAAAGGTGCTGCAGCAGTTAAGAATTTCAATAAAGAAAGATATTTAGGGAAGTGGTATGAGATAGCCCGATTTGATTTTCGTTTTGAACGAAATATGAATAATACGACCGCTGAATATTCTCTTAATGATAATGGAACAATAAAGGTAGTTAACCGGGGATTTGACTACATAAAAAAGGAATGGAAGCAGGCTGAAGGGAAGGCAAAATTTATTGATGATCCTACAGAAGCCAGGTTAAAGGTTTCTTTCTTTGGACCATTTTATGGTGCATATAATGTAATAGCATTAGATCCCGATTACAATTATGCACTTGTATGTGGCAAGAACCTCAAATACTTGTGGATATTATCAAGGCAGAAAACCATTCCTGATAATATCAAAAAAGACTATCTCAAACTGGCTGAACAAATAGGATTTAAGACCTCAAACCTTATATGGGTTGAGCATAATAAGTGAAGGCGTCGAAGAATGTTATAAACAATTATCAGTTGATATTGAATTCCTGCACTGCCCATTCATTAACCAATCCTGAACCAACAGCTTTAGTTAAAACATAGATTTTATTACCTGTTGAGTTTGAGAAAACGAAATAGGGTTCAGCGTCATAATAGCTTCCATTTCCATTATTATCAACAACAATGAATTGCTCGAGAGCAATACTGCTTTTAGCTGTTAAATTTGTTGCATTATGCACAAATATGAAAGGCTTATTTGAATCATCGTAGTAACTTTCTCCTGATAATATAATGTAAAGATTGTTTTTTGCAGATGAATGATCAAGCCACATTATTCTGGAATAGTTATCAACGGGAATGGTTCCATTATATAACATATCAAGACTTTGAACTTCTGAAGTTTTAAGTACAGTTCTTCCTCTCGTAAAAATACGTGCACCATCTTCAGAAAACCATAAGTTACCACCCATACCGTAATCTCCATGATAAGGCGAATCATACATATATGACAATGCCCCGTTTTGAATATCATACTTTTCAACATCAGATGGTGATAATCCGTTATCTGCTCCATAAATATATTTGCCTGAAGGATGCATTCGTGCAAGGGTGCCGGCATAAATTGACCATGATTGGCTTGGAGTTTCATTATCATATGGCATATTCAAATCAACACATAGCACTTCGGCCCATTGATCCTGACGCGGAAAAACATATGCCCAATGATTAGGAGCTGAAACAATGTCTATTGCATCACATGAAACACTATATGTACGGGTAACTGAATGAGTTTCAAGATCAATATAGGATATGTGGCCATCATGTCCTGCAACAGCAGTTTCACCATCAGGAGTGATAGAGACACAAGAAGGTGTAAAATCTAATGTAATCTGGTCAATATTACCAGTTGAACAGTGATAAATGTTTACTGCTGAAGGAGATGAAGAAACATATACCATAATGTCCTTCAATTTATTATATTCAGCATCAACAACATCAGTGGACAAGAAGATCTTATTCTCAACCAGATGTTTAATTGTTACAACAACTTCATAAACCACATCATTAACAGTTACATTTATCTGCGATAGGTAAGTGCCTGTTTGCATGCCTTCACGGTTTGTATTTATTTCAACTATCCCTGACTGGAGTGGAGCAATAGAACCTGTTGTTTGAGGGATGGAGATGTAATTATTAGATGCGCTCAATGTATAATTTATGGTAGCATTCCCCTTATTAGATATTACCAGGTTGCTTGTATTTTGTGCAATCGAAAAATTTAATGAGTCGGGTAATTCCGTAATATATTGTTCACCAACAATCGCTCTCAGGAAAACTGTCTTATTACCTATGGTACTCATAATTTCAAGTGGGCCTTCATAAATACCGGGTGCTTTATCTTCGAGATTAGAGAATAATCTTACTTCAGCTATATTTTTATTTATATACTGCGATTCCTGAGCTACAATTATCCATTCAGGATGTGAAATCACCCTAAAAGAGCATTCACCAACAGGTTGCATTGAAACGAACAGTGATTTAAACTCATTGCCTTGAAAAACAACAGTATCTTCTGAAAGCAAAAGGCTAAGTGGTAGATCTTCAACCTGATCTTTCGGTTTGTCCTTCTCACATCCGATTAATACAACAGACAGTAATAATGTGATTAGTATTATCTTTCTCATGGGAATATGTTAATTAAGATATCATCCTTATTATTGAGTAAAAGTAAAAATTAATTTTTAATGATCAAGAATAAAAATAACTTCTTTTACTTCATTTTAATCACCTTACTCCTCTGTTTCATTTTTTCTGAATCTATCCCAAAGAAATATACACCGGGAGCTAAATCCTCAATGGATGTAACTATACCATGTCTACCTGCCTGGAAAATACCTTTAATTATATTTCTAATTTCCCTGCCATTCATGTCATAAATATTAAGTTCTATATATTCAGATTCAGGCAGAATAAATTCAATAGTTGAGTAAGTACTTGTTGGATTAGGATAACTCTTAAGACTAAAGAGTTTGCTTAATTCGTGATTTTCAACATCAAGGGTTGTATCAATGTAACGGAAATGCAAACACCAGGAATTTAATACACCAGGATTGTAAAAGTTGGTTTCCATTATTTTAAGTCTCCAATTACCTGTAATTAGCTTTTTATAAAAAATACTCAGAGGCTCAATAGGCTTATACTCTCCAGTGAAAGGAGCAGTACCATCAAGAATTGATATTGTTGCATCATCATTAAAAATTGTCTGAGTGAAATTATCTCCGTTTGGATCCACATCATCTGCTAGTAATACTTCTGTTTGATCAGGGCCTATAAGTTTAAGATTCAGTTCAGAAGTGTTTTTGTGACTGATATCAACTATAACATCTAAATCAAAAACTTTAAATGGATTCTCAAGATAAAGTGAATCGATTGTTGTTTGGTTCGCAGGAATTGGCAAAGGACCGGTAAAGCACTTTTCTTCCGGGTAAATGTTGTTTATTACATATCTGAAGTAGTTTTCCGGTTTAATACTTCCAGGAGGATCAAAACCTCTACCACCTGTCGGAAATGTTGCCACAATTTTCTTTAAACTATCCTGAGCAGCAAAATAATATAATACTTCTGTTCCTATTGGTAATGCAGGAATCATGAATTTAAAAGTATCAGCTAAAGAATAAAAAGGTGTCAAAGAAATGAAATTTATACTATCAGTTGAATAATATAATCTTGGTTCATTAACACCACTTCCAATTGCGTAGAAACTTGAAATAGTACATTCTGTTTCCCTTGGATCTGTAAAAGCTCCCGAAGATAACTGCTCGTGTTCAAAATTAATTTGATAGTTAAGGGCGTTTGATAGTACAAAGGCCGAAGCAGATTTTGAAATCGTATAATAATATGGAAGGTTAAACTTCTCTAGTAAATCCTGAGTTGTATGCATGAATGGATTAATATCCTCCCCGATATTTTCTAATACACCAATAGCTGTTAAGCCTGCCTCCCAATATCTAACATGGTCACTTGGACCTTTCGTAAAGACAGGTTTCAATATAGGCTGATAATATTCTGTTACAATATTAAATTCATTGGCAAAATTCTGTGATTGATAATTCGTTGCAATATTTATTTTATAGTCATTGTTTGAATCCCAAGATATAACATCCAGATTAAGAACCCCTTTAATTTGCTCATTATTAAGTAATGATTGCTGAGCCGAATATTGGCTACCAGTCAAACCTTGTTCTTCAAAATCCCAAGCGTAAAATTTTAAGGTATAAAGTGAACTAAAATTTTGCAACAAACGTGCAATCTCCAGAACAGCAGCGGTACCTGAGGCATTGTCATCAGCCCCCGGAGTGGTATCTAAGTCTAAACCACCAGTATCAAAATGAGCGCCAATAACGTAAATTTCATCCGGATACAATGACCCAGTCTTTGTTGCAACTACATTACTTCCAATACTATCATCAAAATATTGTAATTCAGTTGTATATCCATATTCTTCAAATCTGTCTTTAATAAATTCAGCAGCAATAACCTTTAGTGAATCGTATGAATTCCTTGTTATCAATGTATAGAGAGAACCATTGACCTCAATAGAAGTATCACCCGACAATTGCTTGACCAATAGTTTCATATGGGATGTATCAAGTGACATTTGCACAGAGTCAACCCACTTACTATAAGCTGTCTGAGATTTACTGCTTGTTGTAAAAACAAAGAAGAAAATCAATACTAACGATAGTTTACCGGATAATTTTATTCTCATAATGTTTTTGTTTAAAGGTGTTCGAAATTAATGAATATTTTAATATAATATTCATTAATATAAATTGTATAAATTATAATTGATCATTTGTAACCTTGTAACAACAAAAAAGCATATGTTCGTAAACATTACTATATTTACATGATCATTAGATTTGTTATTCATTATAGCTAAATTTAGAACATGTCCTTATTGTGGGCATAAATATTACAGGAGTGATTTTATAAAGAAGATTTACAATCTTTATACATGGTCAAGTTGGGGTTGTGAATCTTGTCATCAGGAAATGCGTTTTTATACTCCCATGCGTATTGCAAATATTTTTTTGCAAGTTGCTTGGCTCTATTTAATTATTTAATGTCCCCTGTAAGAAGAATATGGTGAAGGAATATTGTCATTCGGTTCTGAATTTTTTATGCATCTTACAGCAAAACCTATGTTCTTAGCAGCACCCGTTCTGCTAATTGACGTTAAATCATACCAGATGTGTCTACGATAGGCATACGCTTCATCTTGTTCTGATGATGACCACCAATAGGCTCCTTCGTTAATGAAATCATAAGTCCCATCCCAATATCGGCGTCCGCTAGGTAGACCATTAAATTTAGCAGTAGCAAAAGACGAATCCATTTCAAGTTCTCCGGTAACCCAAAGATCACTGTAATTGGCAAGTTTAGAACCTTCGTTCTCACCCCTGAAACCATAAACATAATAAGAGCTGCTATCTAATCCCAACTCAAATTCCAATTTTTTCCAGTCCTCATCCGATGGAATCCGCCATCCTTCAGGTGCGAGCATTCCTGTGTTCACTGTATACCAGTTATAAAGTAATCCATAGATCTGAGAATTTACTGAATCATTATTATAAATACTGTATGCTCCATTATAAGTTAAAGCCCAGCCACATGAATCTATAATACAAGGTATCGGAGTCCCATCGTTATAATGTGTAACTCTAAGATTTTCAGTCATCCAATACTGATCACCAATCTTGATAACTTCATATATGTTGCCATCATAATCTATGACGATGCTGTCTCCCCCAAGCAAATCTGTTGATACTAAGTTCTTAGTTTGGAAGTTAATAGGCTCTTTCTGACAACCATTTAGTGAGAAAAACAGAGCTACTAATGCTATTAGGCCAATAGATTTAAGTTTCAGATGTTTCATGATTGATTGGTTATTTATTCTTACAAATATAATATCAATAATGCTATAATACAAATATTTTTTGGGAATAAGTATTACAAACTTATTTAGAGAAACATCGTATAGTTGAATTTTCAATTTCTAGCACTTATAACAATCCGCGAAAACTGATATTCTTCATTAACCGAAAGGAGCAAAAACAAAAAACCATCCGTAATTATTAATTTACGAATGGTTATTTATATGTATCAAAACTCAATTGACCACTGGATAGTAAAATTGAAAGATTGTCAGTTACTCAATCTTCCGCAATTACAAATTGAGATTTGAAAATCAGTATATTAGTTTACTGAAGGGTTTATTTTGTATAGGTGATTCTTTTTGACGCTTTCCTCAGTAGTATGTTAATAAGATCTTCTGTACTACTTCCTAAAGAGCCGGAAATTGCCTTGTTATAGTTTACCAACAACGCACCGTCTGCACCATTGTGTATAAATAAATTTATTATAGCTTTGTTGGTAGGTCCTGACACTCCTGTAAATATTGCCAACGCAACTGTGGCACCTTCAATGCTATTGGTAGGTTTAAGAGCTCCCATATAAACAAAAAACCATCCGTAGTTTTTAACTTGCGGATGGTTGTTTGTATCTTATCGGAGGTCTCGAGCGGATTCGAACCGCTGTAGAAGGTTTTGCAGACCTCTGCCTAGCCACTCGGCCACGAGACCAATTTTATAGACCGCAAAGGTATAAATAATTTTATCTTTGCGAAAAAAAAGTATGGCAACAATTAGAATCGAAGGTATGGACTTCTTTGCTTATCATGGATGCTTTACTGAAGAAAGTATCATTGGTACCCGATTTGAAGTTGATCTTACGTTAACTGCCGATACTTCGCAGGCTGAAAAAAGTGATAACCTTCATCATACTATCAATTATATGACAGTTTATGAGACTGTTAAAAAAGAAATGGAAATAAGAAGTAATCTCCTTGAAAATGTTGCTTCACGAATCCTTGATGCATTAAAACACAGGTTCCCCATCATTACTAATGCAGTTGTTAAAGTGTCAAAACTCAATCCACCTCTCGGTGGTAAGGTCGATAGAGTATCTGTTACCCTGTCTATTGCAGAGGATTGATTTTACTACTTTGATGATATTCATCAGGTTGTGCCAGATCTTCAGGAGAATATGTCCTGAGCTGAGTGATTTTGGCATCATGCCTGTATAGTGATGGAAGAATCATTCTGGCTTCCTCTTTATTATCTACATCCACAATTAACCAGGCTTTATGTTCCCCATCCTCACAGCCCCAGTCGGCATGTGTAAGGAAATGTGAGCCGGTTTCAAGAAATATCTTTATTGCCTGATCACATGATTTTTTATCTGCAGCATGTGGCACCTCTATAAGAAACCTTTTCATCTCTGTACAATTTGATTAAACAATTGATTGTATTGACCCGCATCAATATTTATAAATAACCAATTTGAGTAGAGTTTGATTTAACGGAGTTATCCAAAACCTAACGATTCATTAATAGATACTCTACGGTTACTCTACAGATACAATACAGTTTCTATACAAATACACTACCATTTAGGTAGAGAAACACTAGAGAAAGTCTACTTTAACTGTAGGCTAACAGATAATGATTTGTAAATAAATTTTAATAAAAGGCTGACTTTTTGAAACAACCTTTTAATATCGGTATTAAGCAGCATTGCAACCATCAACGACATTTTGTTCAGTGTTTAATAACAATTTTTTAAAAAAGGGATCATTTATGGAAAACATGTAAATAAGTTAATATGAGCAAGAACAAAGTGCAGTGAATCAATGTTTATCAAAAAATCAAAAGTCAAAACAATGATAAAATCACTACGTTATCCTCTATTCGTACTTGCTTTTTTTTCTCTTTTTTCCACCGGCGCTTATGCCGTAAAGCATGTCGTTAATGTTCAGAATTATGCTTTTGTTCCCGCAAACCTCACAGTACAGGTTGGTGATACTATCCGTTGGGTATGGATCAACGGTTCACATACGACTACTTCAACCACGATCCCAGCAGGTGCTTTAGCCTGGGATGAGCCAATTAACAGTACCAATACATTTTATGAATACAGGGTTACAACAACCGGAGTTTATAATTACTTGTGTACGCCCCATTCAAGCATACAAATAGCCTCATTTACGGCAACTGCTCCTCCGCCTCCTACTTTATCTGTTACTCCTGCAAATCAAAATGTTGGAGCACAGTCGGGAAGCACAAATTTTAGTGTCAGTTCAAATTCATCCTGGACAGCTCAAAGTAATGCCGGATGGTGTTCTGTAACACCATCGGGTTCAGGCAATGGTACTATTGTAGCTAATTATCAGGCAAATACTTCAACATCACAAAGAGTTGCAAATATAACCGTAACTGTTTCAGGAATTCCAAGTGTTACAGTAACAGTTACACAGGCAGGTGCAGCGGCAACACTCACTGTTACACCCGCAAACAGAGATGTAACGTCTGCTGCGGGGACCACCGATTTTACGGTAACTTCCAATTCTGCATGGAATGCATCAAGTAATGCAGGGTGGTGTACAGTAACTTCGTCCGGATCAGGAAACGGAACAATAGTTGCCAATTATCAGGCAAATACTTCAACTACTCAGCGAATGGCAACTATAACGGTTTCAGTTACAGGTCTGCCTAATAGCACTGTCACAGTAACTCAAGCCGGAGTTCCTCCACCAACATTGTCTGTAACTCCATCAAACCGTACAGTCACAGCAGCGGCGGGATCAACTACATTTAATATTACATCTAATTCAAATTGGACTGCAAGCAGTAACTCGCCCTGGTGTACTGTTCCTTCTTCAGGAACCGGAAATGCTGTTTTAACAGCCACTTATGAAGCAAATACCAGTACCATTCAAAGGACGGCAGTAATTACGGTATCAGTATCGGGAATTCCTTCCGTTGCTGTTACGGTAAGTCAGGAAGGTGCTGCAACTGTTCTTGTTGTAGATCCACAAAATCAAAATGTAACTGCCGCTGCCGGTTCTACTATGTTTACTGTTACATCTAATTCAAACTGGCAGGTTACAAGTAATTCAGCATGGGCACTTCCCACAGCTGATGGTATTGGAAACGGTATACTTGAAGTTACTTACGATGAAAATTTGTCAAATGCTGTAAGAGTTGCTGTTTTGACGGTTCAAGCGTCCGGAGTTCTCCAGGAAATTACGGTAACTCAGGAAGGTTCGGTATCAGTAATCGAAAATACACTCTCGGGTATAAAAATATATCCTAATCCAACAAAGGGCCAGCTCTTTATTACTTCCGATAAATCAGGCAAGTATAGTATGCAGTTGCTCGATTTAAAGGGAAATATTTACTTAAACAGATCTATGAACAGTCTGAACGCTACTAAACTTGATCTCTCAAACTATGCTAAAGGAACATATGTGCTAAGGCTTGACCAGGATGGCAAGACCTATACTTCACAAATTGTCCTTACAGAATAAAATCAGATTCTCAATTTTTAAAAGAGGTTAAA
>JBLMZZ010000002.1:0-3582 GCA_050259095.1 Omnitrophica WOR_2 bacterium
TAACCGGTTTGATTAAGAAAAAATATCCTCAATTACCTATTATAGCTCAAACCGCTTATGCAATGATTGGTGAAAAGGAAAAAAGCCTGCTTGCAGGTTGTGATGATTATCTGTCTAAACCCATACGTCCTTCACTTCTCCTCGAAACGATAAGTAAATATTTGTAGCTACCACTTTAATTTATTGAGGATTATCTCAGTGTGAAATTCTTTTCTTGCCTCGTGTGCCAATCACTTGTTGTAAAATTATTCCTGTAATTATCAGAACCAGTCCTGCAATAGTAGAAGCCAAAATCCTTTCACCAATAATTACTGAAATAAACATCAGCGATATGAAAGGCGACAAATACACTAAATTGCTGACTCTGGCAGTATTTTCCGAGTATTTCAGTGCCTTTAGCCAAAGAACAAACGTTATACCCATCTCAAATAAACCGATATAAACTGATCCAAGTGCACCATTAATTTCAGGCAATGCCAGGTTTCCGGTGAACATGCAATAAATGAGAGTATAGATAAAACCGCATAAAAAATTCATGAATAGTTTTAGCGTTTCTTCTCTTTGATCTCTCACATTTAGCAGCCAGAATAATGCCCAAAAGATTGCGCTGCTTAACGCAAGACTAACACCAAGGGGTTGTGAAAGGTCAAGGCTAAAAGGCTTTCCCTGAGTGGCAATGATAATAGCGCCCGAAAAGCTGATCAATAAAGCAATTACATTAATTAATCTTATTTTTTGCTTTAGGATAGGCACTGATAACAGTACCAGCATCATTGGCCATATATAATTGAGAGCAACAGCCTCCTGTGCCCTGAGTAGTGAATATGCTTTAAATAAAATGAGGTAATAAGCAAAAGGATTAAGAAATCCGAGTAACGCAGAATATCGTAGTTGCTTGAAAGTAGTTGATTTAAGCTGGGGGATTTCATTATTGATAATTAAAAAAACGGCTAAAACCACTACTGAAATAAAAGAAGAAAATAGAAGAAGTTGAGCATAATTAAGGTGGCGAAGTGTTATTTTAAATGCAGTTCCTACTGTGCTCCATAATAAAATGGCTGCCAAAGCATATAAGTATGATTTTTTCTGATTACTCATGCTGCAAAAATAGTGATTCTTGCTTTGTACTTAAATTGTCATATTTTTGCACACTTAACTTAAAGACACACTATACTTTTATGAACAAACTAGCCGTTGTAGCCCTTGGGGGAAATGCTCTCTTACGTAGTGATCAAAAAGGAACTATCGATGACCAGGAACTTAATGCGTATTATACTGCTGAGCGACTCTTAACTCTTATAAGAGCTGACTATAATATAGTGGTAACTCATGGTAATGGACCTCAGGTTGGAAATATTTTACTTGCTAATACAGCAGGCAACAAACTATATGGATTACCCGATATGCCACTTGATGTAGCGGTAGCTTATTCTCAGGGATTCATTGGTTATGTTATTGAACAGCAATTGCGTAATGTAATGAACGCTAATGATCTTGACAGAGATATTATTTCAATAATTACTCAGGTACTGGTTGATAAGAATGATCCTGCTTTTGATCATCCAACAAAGCCTGTTGGACCTTTTTATACAAAAGAAGAATCAGAAAAGATATCAACTGAAACAGGTGCTATTTTTGCAGAAGATCCTCGTGGAAGAGGATACAGGAAGGTTGTAGCAAGTCCAAAACCTCTTGTTATCAATAATCAGAAATCTATTGAAACTCTTGCACGTGCCGGACAAATAGTGATAGCAGTAGGAGGGGGTGGTATTCCTCAATTCTATGTTGAGCGAAACAAACTTCAGGGTATCGATGCTGTAATTGATAAGGATCTTGCTTCATCACTTTTAGCAGTGCAGATTCGTGCCGACAAGTTTTTTGTGCTTACCGATGTTCCTAAAGTCTGCATCAATTTCAATACGCCACAAGAACAAGCAATTGACAGGATGACAATCTCTGAAGCTAAGAGATATCTTGAACAAGGGCAATTTACCGAAGGTAGCATGGCGCCAAAAGTAAGGGCAGCAATTAGTTTTGTTGAAGGAACTGGCAAGGAAGCAATTATAACAAACGCTCAAAAACTTGGTATTGATAATGGCGGTACCCGAATTGCCATCATTTAAGAATAGAGAATTTATTAAGAATCAGATAGATAATTAACCATCAGCAACAAATCAATTAAAATACTCAGATATGTCATTCAATCTCAGGAATCGTAATTTTTTAAAACTTCTTGATTTCACTCCACAAGAGATCAAGCATTTGCTCCAGTTAGCATCAGATTTAAAGCATGCTAAATACGCAGGTACTGAGCAACAGAAGCTTAAAGGTAAAAACATCGTTTTACTCTTTGAAAAGGATTCAACACGTACACGTTGCGCTTTTGAAGTTGCTGCACTTGATCAGGGAGCACATGTTACCTACTTAGGTCCATCAGGTTCACAAATGGGTAAGAAAGAATCAATGAAAGATACCGCCAGAGTATTAGGTCGTATGTTTGATGGCATTGAATACCGCGGATATGGTCAGCACATTGTTGAAGAACTTGGTAAATATGCAGGAGTGCCTGTTTGGAATGGTCTAACCAATGAATTCCATCCAACACAAATACTCGCCGACTTCCTAACTATGATGGAACACAGCGATAAACCTCTTAGTAAAATTTCCTTTGCATATCTTGGAGATGCTAAAAACAACATGGGTAACTCACTCATGGTAGGTGCTGCTAAAATGGGTATGGATTTTAGGGCTGTTGCACCCAAAGCTTGCTGGCCAACTCAGGAACTGGTAGATACATGTCGTGAGATAGCCAAAGAAACCGGTGCCAAAATTACTTTGACTGAAAACGTTGAAGAAGGAGTTAAGGGAGTTGATTTCCTTTATACCGATGTATGGGTATCAATGGGCGAACCGGCCGAAGTTTGGAATGAAAGAATTAAATTGTTAAGTCCTTACCAGATTAATAGTGATGTTGTTAAAAAAACTGGTAACCCTAATGTTAAATTCCTGCACTGCTTACCTGCATTTCATAATCGTGAAACTGTTGTTGGTGAAGATATCTTTCAGAAGTACGGACTTGATTCAATGGAAGTATCCGAAGAAGTTTTTGAATCACCTATGTCAGTAGTCTTTGATGAAGCCGAAAATCGTTTACATACCATTAAAGCTGTTATGGTGGCAACCTTAGGAAGCTAATTAACTTAAGTATTTCATAAAAAATAAAAGAAGGGCTGATTTTCAGCCCTTCTTTTATTTTATGTTGTATTGAAACACTTAATGGTTCTCGACTACAGCCAGGAATTAAAGTTTATGTTGGTCTTTCGTATCTTGATAGTTTTTTATTAGGCTTTTTACCCATAAAGAATTCAAGTTTGCCACCTTTTACTATATCCTCATGCTTTATGAATAATTTGGTATAAGGTTTCCCATTCAACGCAATTTCCTGAATGTAGATATTCTCACCTCCTGCATTGTAGGCAACAATTGAGAACTTATTTCCATTTTCTAGATTAATTGTTGCAGACGGGATTTGTGGTGAACCAAAACAATAGGTACCGTTTGCCGGATTAACAGGGTAAAATC
>JBLMZZ010000003.1:0-3777 GCA_050259095.1 Omnitrophica WOR_2 bacterium
GGGAAGTGTGAAGTAAGATACTCCTGAATATCCGGTAATGATTTCTCGAGTTCCTTTTCGGTGGTGAAGTCAACAATAAGTTCTCCATAACTCATTGAAGGTTCAGCAATTGACCGTACCAGATTATAACGTGAAGGGGTGCCTCCAATACTAACAACCACGTTAGTTACTTCCTGCCTTGAATGAAGATATTGCTCAATTTTATGAATGTTCTGCTTAACGGTATTGGATGTATTCCCTTCTGGCATCTTGTATTCTATATAGAGTTGGTTGTAGCTCATATCGGGGAAGAAGAGTTGCGGAACGAAAGGAATGCACAATATGCTGATGAGCATTAACACCAGTGCCAGACAGAGGGTCATGATCCGGTGATCTAATGCGTAGGATAATACTGATCTTAATGACTTGTAAACCTTTGAATTATGAGGATTCTTAGTGACCTTGCCTGAATTGGCGGAGGTAATCCATCGTTTTGCTTCAATAGGAACCTGAACGAGTGCCAGTACCCAACTAAGTATAAGAGACACAGCCAGTACAATAAAAAGATCGCGCACATAAATACCTGCAGTGTCGGGTGAAAGATAGATGGGAAAGAATGCCAGAATGGCAATCACCGTGGCGCCCAACAGCGGCATGGCGGTCTTCTTTGCTATGTTGGTATAACATTGCGGGGATGGTACTCCCATACGAATATCGACCATTATTCCATCGATAATAACAATAGCATTATCTACCAGCATCCCCATGGCAACTATAAAGGCACCAAGTGATACCCGTTGCAGTGTGCCATCGAGCATTGAAAAGAATGGGAACGAGCCAACCACAGTAATTGCAAGTAAAAAGCCCAGTATAAGTCCGCTTCTGAGTCCCATGGTTACCATTAGAACCACGACAACAATTAGCACAGATTCAATAAGATTACGGGTAAAATTGTTGAGTGCTCCTCTTACAATATCGGGTTGGAAGAATACTTTATGGAAATCTATTCCAACGGGTAACTGACTGCTCTGCAATTCTGTAAGACGCTTTTCAACATCATCTCCTATTTTGGTAATGTCACTTCCATGCCTTACAGCGATGGAAAGACCGATAGCAGGTTGGTCATTATAAGTCATGAGATTTCGCACAGGCTCCTCATATCCCATCTTAATATCAGCAACATCGCCAAGTGTTAACTGGTCGTCCTCATGACCCTGAATGATAAGGTTTTCAATATCAGCTACTGACTTATACTCATCACCGACACTCACCCGCAGACTTTGATCACCTGACTCGAAATAGCCTGCGTAAACTACTTTACTGTGACTGTTTAGTGTTGCCAGTATTTCGGCAGGGAAAACGCCGAGGTTACTTAACCGTTCTTCACGGATATTAATGTTCACACATTCTTTGCGGTCACCATATAAAATAATGCGCTCAACACCTTCAACCTGTTGCAACTCACGTTTTACCATGTCAACATATTGCGTGAGTTCCTGGTCACTGAAACCATCAGAGGTAACGGCATAAAACATCCCATAAACATCTCCAAAGTTGTCGAGTACTATCGGCTCTCTAACCCCTGCAGGCAGCGAAGCTTTAACGTCCGACACCTTACGGCGTAACATATCCCAAGCCTGCTGAATTTGTTTTTCATTAAGTGTACGACTCAGCTCAACAGTAATTTGCGACATGTCGTTTACTGATCGTGAGTCGATGTTTTCAACGTTATCCATTGATCGGATGGCTTTCTCCATAAGGTCGGTTACTTCAAGTTCCACCTCATGTGCTGATGCGCCCGGATAAACGGTAACCACCATTGCCTGTTTTACCTTGATCTCCGGATCTTCAAGCTTACTCATTGATTGAAAGGCGAGCACACCTCCAATGAGCAAAACAGCAATCAGAAATTGAATGAGCGGTTTATTTTTTAATGCAAAGACTGAAAGATTCATTATTTAACCCCTCCAATATTAGTTGATGATGCCGTTTGAAGTGGTTTTACTGGTTCATTTTCTTTTAATGAACAGGTTCCGGCTGAAACAACCAGTTCATTTGCACTCAATCCACTGGTAATTACCGCTCTTCCATCACTGGTAAGTTCTTTTACGGTTACCCGGCGATTGTTGACTTTACCATTGTTGTATACCCATACCATGCTACCGTCGTTACTTTTTAAAATGGCTGATAGTGGCACAGTAATAAGGTCGGTAGCTTTTGATGCAAAAGTGATAGTTACATTAACGGCCATCCCGGCTGTAATAAGCTGATTTTGTGTATTGGTCAATTTGAATCGGGCCGTGTAAAGCTGATTAAGATTTGCCTTATGCGTTATACCAATCAGTTGAAGCGGGAATTGCTTGCCGGGCAAAGCATCTATTGTTGCGTTGATTGATTGCGCATCATTCATTCGTAAATAATCCGCTGCTGTTATGTTGATCTCTATTTCGGGACTTTCATTACTAATCATCGAAATAACAGGCATACCTGCACCTACTGTTTCACCCGGCTCAAACAGCATTTTCTGTATGTAGCCATTGCATGGAGCAACAAGGCGGGTATCGGCAAGTGCATTCTTGTGAGCATTGTATTTAGCGGTAATTTGACGAAGTCCGTAAGTGGCTTTATCATTTTCACTGGCAGTGGCACTTCCCCGCTTGTAAAGTTCCATAACCCGGGTTGCATCGGCCTTTATCTGTGAATACTCTGCTTCGGTGGCCGAGAACTGCGTGTTATAATCCCGCGAATCAAGCTGTGCAATAGTGTGACCTTTACTAACATATTGCCCGATAGTAACCGGCACACTTTGAATGGTTCCGGCTACCCTGAAAGCAACATTTATGTCGGTCATGGCTTTTAACCTGCCCGGATAAATCACTTCCTTTGAACCCGTTGAAGAGATTGCCGTGTCAATCCTGACCACCCTCGGGTCATTGGAGTTCATATTATTTTTATCACATCCGGTGAGAAGTAATGTGCAAAGGCCTAAATACAGTAAAATCCGGCTTTTCATATACATTGTTTATAATTTTGTCGTCGTTTAAGACCACAAAATTAGATTGCTTCCATCAGCCCCTATGCGCCATATATTCCCTAAATATGGTCAAAAAGGCGTTTTAAGAAATTTTAACGTATCTTTGCTGCAAAGCAAGAAGTTATGATAAATCTGCCGGTTATAAATTTCTTTGAGAAGGAGGTTGTGGGTAGTGAAAGTACTGATTTTGCATGCTTTCATATCAGTCATAAAAACCTTCATGAGGAAATTCCACAAGAGCTTCAATTAAAGACAGAAGGAATATTTGCACTGTTTTGTATTGAAGGAACCCTGTCTTTCAAATTAAATGAACAGGACATTATCCTAAAGAGTGGCAATGTGTGCTCATTCTTTACTACGAACCTGTTTAAGTCGGGTAGTTCCTCAAAGGATTTTTCAGGCTATGTACTCTTCCTCTCTTCTCACTACATCACTCGGATTGACTCACACATCTCCATAACCTACTTCCTGCATAGTTTTTATGAGCCCATTTTAGAATTATCTGATCAGGATATCGAGGTTCTGTCAACCTTATTGCGATTTGCCGAAGTTAGAATCAATCAACCGGGAAGAGGGTTCAGCAAAGAAATTCTTTACCATATGCTCATGATTCTTATTTATGAGCTTTGTGCCATCTATGACCGAAAGCCAGTGTCTGACAAGAAAAAGATACGTGATGAGGGATTAGTGAAAGATTTCCTGCAATTGGTAAACCAGAATTGCGAAAAGGAACACAGTCTTGCTTTTTATGCCGGGAAACTGTC
>JBLMZZ010000004.1:0-3185 GCA_050259095.1 Omnitrophica WOR_2 bacterium
AATGCTAATGCGATGAATGTGAATAGAATATTTTTCATGGTTTTTTATTGTTTATTCAATAACAATAACAATGTTCATGCCATAAATCCTATTTTTGTTTTAAAATGTTTATCACTTCACCTTACTTATATAAAAATGCAGAAACCTGAAAATGTTGACCAGTATATATCCGGGTTCTCTCCTGAGATACAGGATATGATAAAACAATTACGCGCAATAATCAGAGAAACTGTGCCCGATGCTGTTGAAATGATAAGTTATGGAATGCCTGCATATAAACTTAATGGATATCCATTGCTCTATTTTGCAGGTCACACCAATCACCTGGGCTTTTATCCCGCAGGAACTTCAACGGTAGATGTGTTTGCCAAAGCAGGATTTCAAGTAACAAAGGGATCAGTTCACTTCCCTTATAAAGGCCTTTTACCTGTTGAATTACTTCGTGAAATGATTAAATTCAGGGCATTTGAAAACATGCAGAAGAAACCCAAAAAGAGTAAACCATAAAAATTTTTTTTGATTTTTTAACTTTTGGCATGATTGTAGTTTTAAGTCGGTTAACAATCAATCTTTAAAACTACAATGCCATGAAAACTAAAAAAACATTAACAGGACTACTTATCCTTCTGGCACTTACCTTAGCCACACCAATGGCATCAAATGCTCAACACAGGCACTATCATCATCCGCATTGGGCCGATGTTCACAGCTGCAGGATTGAAACACGCAATGTATATTTTCCTGCTTATAATTTCTACTATGATATGGATCGTGAGATGTTTATTTTTCTCTCGGGCGATAGATGGGTTTTTAGTCTAAATCTTCCGGTTGCATTTGCTTACGTTGACCTGGCTTATGAACCAATGGTTGAACTCGACTTTTATGATGCTAATCCATATTTGTACAACCACGATCATATAATCTATTACCGCGATTATCATAACCATTACGGTCGCCATGATTACCGTGAATACGGTCACAATCACGATTATTACAGACATGGTCACAGAGATTACGATTACAACCGACATGGTGATGACAGAGGAGGAAGACCGGGTTATGACAGGAAAGATTACGGAAACCGTGGAGATAACAACTATGATCACCGAAGTGATGGTAAACATTATGAGAAGAAAGGAAACGACAGAACTTACTCAAACCACAACAACAATTCACAGAGAAACGGAAATAACGGCAATGGAAGAAGTGGGAACGGAAGAGGTAACAATGAACGTGGTGGAAGAGGAAATGGTAATGGAAACAACGGCAGAGGCCACAGAATGTAAATAGACAATCAATCATTAAAAAAAGACGCGGCTGGTTCGCGTCTTTTTTTTGCTCAAAAATTGCCCATAGGATGCCTTTTTATTGCTACTGATTTTTCAATAGTAAGCAAATAACTCATAAAGGAGTCGTGTGTACACGCATGACGTACGAATAAAGATTACTATTTACATTAAACTTAGATTAAACATACATTAAACGTTGTTCAAGCGTAAAATAACGCTTAAACAACGCTTAAGATACGCTTAAGGTACGCTTAATCTAATAATCGTTCTATAATAAATGCAGGATAAATATTGAGTATTTCTTAAAGGATATAAGGAAAATGACGTTTATCAACCCTGACTCTGATCAACTTTTTAAACACTTCTTAGTTTGTTATAAACGGAGAAGAATCTTTTACATGCCGTAAATGCAGATATCTTTATTATATTTGCTAAACACCAATTAGTTATATTATGCAACAGTTTTTCTCACGATCTGCTTTTTACATTATAACATTATTGATGATTTTGTTATCAGGATGTAAGAACGAAAAGAACCCTTCAAAATCAGGTTCAAAAGAATTCCGCTTTCTTGAAGCCGATATATCAACCATCCAGAAAGGATACAAAGACGGTACCTATACCGTTAAAGAAGTTGTTCAGGCTTATATTGACAGGATTAATCAAATAGATAGAAATGGACCCAGGCTTCATTCAATAATCATCATTAATCCCGATGCAATACAAATAGCTGAAAAACTAGACAAGCAGCTTAAAGAAGGCAAAATGCGTGGTTCCTTATTCGGAATTCCGGTATTGCTGAAAGATAATATTGACACACACGACTTAATGCCTTGTACCGGTGGTTCACGCGCACTAATGAATTCATTTCCACGTAAGGACAGTTATGTTGCAATGAAATTACGAGAGGCAGGTGCTGTAATAATTGGGAAAGCTAATTTAAGTGAATGGGCTAATTTTAGAGGTGAGATGTCGAGCAGTGGATGGAGTGGAGTAGGTGGGCAAACAAAAAATCCTTATGATCTTAGTCGTAATCCTTGTGGTTCAAGCTCAGGCTCAGGAGCTGCAGTTTCTGCCAATCTCACCATGGTTGCTATAGGCACTGAAACTAATGGTTCAATTGTATGCCCTTCAAATGCAAATGGAATTGTTGGAATAAAACCAACTGTTGGATTAATCAGTCGATCGGGTGTTATTCCTATCTCTTTTACACAAGATACTCCCGGACCAATGGCTCGCACTGTAAAAGATGCAGCTATTGTATTGGGTGCTTTAACAGGAATTGATAAAGATGATGAGCATACGCTGGCAAGTAAAGGTAACTCATATCATGACTATACTAAGTTCCTTAATGTTAATGGATTGAAAGGTAAACGTATTGGATTATGGAAAGAAACTTTAGGGAAAAATTATAAAGTTGATTCTTTGTTAAAAGGTGAGATAAACAGAATGAAGGCTATGGGAGCTGTGATTGTTGAAATTGATAAGATATCAGATCCTAAAGTTGAAGACTGGTCGTTTCAAGTTTTGCTTTATGAATATAAATACGGTCTTAACAAGTATTTCACTTCTTTGGGACCATCATCTGTTATTAAAAAGCTTGAGGATCTTATAGCATTTAACCTGAAAGACAGTGTGGAGCTTGATTTCTCTAACCAAAAATATCTTGAAATGGCTCAGGCAAAAGGGAATCTTGATTCTCCTGAATACAAGCAGGCATTAGCTTCAATGCAAAAAGCAACGCGCGAACAAGGGATTGACAAAGTAATGGAATTGAATAAGCTTGATGCAATAATAGCTCCTACCGGTTCACCGGCATGGAAAACTGACCATACCAACGGCGACAGTTTCAGTTTGGGAAGTTCTTCGCCAGCAGCAATTTCCGGATATCCGGCT
>JBLMZZ010000005.1:0-2939 GCA_050259095.1 Omnitrophica WOR_2 bacterium
ACCCTTATTGCAAACAATAATAATAAAGCAGTTGATATTGAAGGCAAAATGATTGATTTGAGTCTTAATAATATGAAAGATAAAATCAAAAAGGAACATATCGTTAACAGGATTTACTTGCTTGGCACTGATAGGTTTGGGAGGGATACTTTGAGTCAATTGATGATTGGGACACGTGTAAGCTTATCAGTAGGTTTTATTTCAGTACTTATTTCTCTCATTTTTGGTATTCTATTAGGTTCATTAGCAGGCTTTTTCAGAGGATGGGTGGATGATTTAATTATTTGGTTTATTAATGTTATTTGGTCAATACCAACACTTTTACTTGTCATTGCAATTACTTTTGCTTTAGGAAAAGGATTTTGGCAAGTGTTTATTGCAGTAGGTTTAACTATGTGGGTTGAAGTAGCTCGTGTAGTTAGAGGTCAAATTATCAGTCTTAGAGAAAAAGAATTCGTTGAAGCAGCAAGAGCTTTAGGTTATAAGAACTTCCGCATCATTGTCAGGCACATTTTGCCAAATACTATGGGTCCTGTAATTGTGATATCAGCAGCAAACTTTGCTTCAGCAATATTAATTGAAGCGGGTTTGAGTTTTCTTGGAATAGGTGTTCAACCACCAATGCCTTCCTGGGGTACAATGGTTAAAGAAAATTACGCCTACATTATTCTCGACAATCCATGGCTTGCACTTATACCTGGTGTTGCAATAATGTTACTAGTCTTAGCTTTTATGCTTATAGGAAATGGATTACGGGATGCTCTTGATGTTAAAACGAATACTGTTTTCTAAGAACTAATTAATGAGAAAATGAAGCTCGTTATTGTTGACTAATCAACCTTTATTCTCTTTTTACTACGTTGATATTGTTTGAATTCCATGTTGCTGCAAGTACCACCTTTCCCTTCACCAAGGCAATGACCCTTTATTAAAGACAGTTTAACCATGAAATATATATCCAATCCGGTAAATTGATTCAAACCGAAAAAGCCGCCCAATTTATCAGTACCAATAACAAATTTGGCGAATCTGGCACTAAGTCCAATTCTGGGATATTTATAATTATAAAGAGTTACAGGTAATGCCAACTCAAATTTATCAGTTTCATATCGGGGAGCCACTGAAATAGTTGAGGGACGTGCAATAGTATTTTTGTTAGTCAATAAGGGATAAACTATACTTGCATTAATGTAGATTTTTTCATTATATCTGTAATCAAACTGTATGCTGGCAGCTGATGGCAGAAAAACCTTAAAAGGATCTTGATTAATCTTTACTTTAGAGCTCCCTCCAAAGGCATTACTCATTGAATTAAATAACTCATCAACTGTTTTAAGATTTTGATTTGTAAAGTCAAACCATGATCCTGAAGCATCCACCAATTCAACTTGCCGTATGTTCTTTTTAAAATTTACATATCCAAAATCTATTAATGAAAAGCCAATTTTGTAAAAATAATCCTCAAACGGTTGTTCACAAGCAGTATATCTTTTATTGGTGTGACCCTTCATCTTTTTTTGATAAGTTATTCCAATATCAGCACCTATACCGGTTCCCTTTATTAATTGATTCGGAAGAGTAGATTTATTATTAGAATAATCAATTGGTAACGACATCCCCATTTCAGCATTACCATTAAAGAGAATGAGAGTATCACCATTGGGAAGCATATAATCAGCATTATCAACATGCCAGTAAGCTCCTGCAAGTCCTAAAAGCCCTTTTAATGTAACCCCAACAGTAACATGATCCATATTTCTTTTATATAGAACTTGAGCATACGTTGCTGATATTTCTGCAAAAGAAATTCCTCCGGCTCTAAAATCTTTATTATCTATGTATCTTATTCGGTGTTGCGGATAATAATCAAACCCTTCAACTCCAAATTTTGCAATTTCATAAGGTATATTGTATCCTGAACCGATAGTACGAACAGATGTTGTTAATCCAAATGCTTTGTCATTTATCGTGTACATAACTGAAGGACCTAATAATTGAACTTCAGTATATGCATTCTTTAAATCCTGATTGTAGTGATCATAATAAACTCTTCTCTCTATTCTTGTTGCACTTACTTGTACATCATGCTCTGGAAAGCTTGGATTTGTAGAAAGAAATCGAGAGAACTTGTATTGATCCTTCGAGAGATAAATAAAATTATTGTCTGCATTTATATGCAGTCCAATGATATTTAAGTCAAAATATAACTTTGAATTCACTATGGCTGTTGGATTCAACCTAATACCTGTTATCCCGGCATAGTTACTATTAACATAACCGAACATTTCCTGCGCTGACGCCAAATTACCTACAGTAACTATTAACATCAACGAAAATAGAACCTTCTTAAACACAAGAATTAATAGTTTAAACAGTGAAAAGCTTGTTCCCTGCATTGTTTTTAACAGCAGGTAAAGGTAAATGTTTTTACTAAAATTTTATATAAAAATAGCCTATTTGTAGAAGATTGATAAGTAATGTACCATATGCTATTGAATATCAATTAAGTATCATAAATTTACACTACTGAATGAACTAAAGCATAATTGTATTAGTTATTGAGCATAACGAAAACTTTCATTATTATTGCATAAGATTTGTTCTAAACCAATATTCACGTTCATGAAAAGCAAAAATACTTTCTTCTGGATCCTTGCTATTGTGATTACATTGGCAATGGTTGTTTACCAACGGATGACAGGACCGACTCAACCTGTTAGTGGAAAAGTTATCATAGGTGGAGAAACTATCAAGTATAAACTTCTGCGAACATATGGTGGCCCTGACGATGCTGAGATTTCAATTGATGATCCTACCGGAAAACTTGAAGGAATATTTACATATAAACGATACAAAAGCTATGATTCAACTACTACTGTTCATATGGGTCATCAGGGAGGGAAGCTAATTGCAATCATTCCTCATCAACCTCCGGCAGG
>JBLMZZ010000006.1:0-119827 GCA_050259095.1 Omnitrophica WOR_2 bacterium
GTTGCTGAGTTTTTATTCTGCAACTGACCAAGATTCCTCACATCATTTTGAACCGATTTCCCCCAAATCACATATGCATTACTTGAAGGATCCACTCTATTAGGACTTGCCAGATTTTTTGCATTAACAGTGATTACTTTATTATTATTCTTGTCGAGCTTAGTTTTTGCCTTAATATCTGCTGCCGGTACTACCTGCGAAACCGGGAAACGTGTTGTTGTTGCACAACCAGCCAATATAATTATACTGGCAGAGAGGAGTGCAGATGCTAATAGTTTCATAACTATGTTTTTAATTAATACTTATCGATAAGGTTGTACTCTTAAGAGTTAACAAACTGAAATACATGTTGTTGAATCACTTCTGAATCTTATGATAGTATTAGATAGATTACTAATCATCAGTTGTATTGTTTACAACATTTATAAGTTCATCGAGTATACCAATCTGAGCTGTATTAATTTTCTCCCTGGCAGTCGGAATATTAAACCAGGCGGCTGAATCAACTTCAGGAATTTCTATCATCTTCCCCGACTTAGGGGGCCATTCAAGCATGAAGGTGTTACTTCTAAAAGATGAGATATCCATATCACCCTCAACAGCAAACGAAAAAACAATCTTACCACTTTTAAGCTTTACCGGCTTCATTTCAAAGAACTTACCCGATATCTTATTGCCTGTCTCTTCTTCAAATTCTCTTTTTGCAGTATCTAATCTCTCTTCACCATCATCAATCTCACCTTTTGGAATTGACCAGGCTCCGGTATCTTTCTTAAACCAGAATGGTCCACCGGGATGAACAAGTAATACTTCGGGAAAACCATTTAATAAACGGTATAAAATTATCCCAGCACTGTTTTTTGGCATGGTAGCATAAATTTTTGAACCAACAATTCCCATTAAATTACTGAAATAAAAGAACACAGCGTGTCGGATATTAGTGCTGAATCACTGTTAATCTATTCATTGAACTGATTATTTAACAACTGCAGCAGAATAATATTTAATTTTGCACACTTAAAATTTAGCTGAAACATATTATATGACTGACAATAAACCGGAAAATGAAGTTAAAACACCAACTAACTTCATACATGCCATCATAGAAGAAGACATTCGCAATGGCAAGAACGATTCAAAAGTACATACACGGTTCCCGCCAGAACCTAATGGGTATTTACATATCGGTCATGCAAAATCTATTTGTTTAAACTTTGGAACTGCAGCAAAATATAATGGTATGTGCAACCTCCGATTTGATGATACAAATCCAACCAAAGAAGATGTTGAATATGTTGATTCAATACGCGAGGATGTTCATTGGTTAGGGTTTGACTGGCAAGACAGAGAGTTCTTTGCATCTGATTATTTTGAACAGATATACATGTATGCTGAAGCTTTAGTGAAAAAAGGCAAAGCCTATGTATGTGATCTTTCAGCTGATGAGATAGCTGAACAGAAAGGCACCCCTACCCGTCCGGGAATAGAAAGCCCATATCGGAATCGTTCAGTTGATGAAAATCTGGATCTTTTACGCAGGATGCGTGCCGGTGAATTTGCAGAAGGATCAAGAACTTTGAGAGCAAAGATTGATATGGCGTCGCCTAATATGCACATGCGTGACCCCATCATGTATCGCATCATTTTTGGCCATCATCATCGTACAGGTGATAAATGGTGCATCTATCCAATGTATGATTTTGCACACGGTCAATGTGATTCAATTGAAAGAATAACTCACAGTATTTGTACGCTTGAATTTGAAGTACACCGTCCTTTATATGAATGGTTTACTAAAGAACTTGAAATTTTTGCCCCTCAGCAAATTGAATTTGCGCGATTAAACATAACATATACCGTTATGAGTAAGCGTAAACTGCTTGAGCTTGTAAAAAACAATTATGTAAGTGGATGGGATGATCCGAGAATGCCAACTATATGTGGCCTTCGCAGAAGAGGTTATACGCCTGAATCAATCCGCAATTTCTCTGAAATTATAGGGGTAGCAAAGCGTGATAATGTAATTGATGTTAGTCTGCTTGAATTCTGTATTCGTGAAGATCTTAATAAAAAAGCTAACAGGGTTATGGGCGTTATTAATCCGGTAAAGCTAATCATAACCAATTATCCCGAAGGACAGGTTGAGCAGATGAATGCAGTTAACAACCCTGAAGATCCTGAATCAGGAACACGCAAAGTTCCCTTTAGCCGTGAATTATACATTGAACGTGAAGATTTTATGGAAGAACCTTCCAATAAATTCTTCCGTCTTGCACCAGGTAAGGAAGTTCGCTTAAAGTATGCCTATATCATTAAATGCGAAAGTGTTGTTAAAGATCCTGTAACCGGAGAAATCCTTGAGATCCATTGTACTCATGATCCCGAAACACTTTCTGGTCGCGAACAAAGCAATCGTAAGGTTAAAGGAACACTTCACTGGGTTTCGGCACCACATGCTTTAGAAGCAGAGATAAGGTTATACGACCGCTTATTTATGAGCGAAAGTCCTGAAGATGTTGAAGAAGGAGTAGATTACAAAACAAATCTGAATCCCGATTCACTTAAGGTGATTAAAGGATATGTAGAACCATCCGTTTCCGGAACGAAAGCACTTGATAAATTCCAGTTTGAGCGTTTAGGTTACTTCTGCACTGATACTGAAAGCAATGCCGGCAAACTTATTTTTAACAGAACCGTTGCATTAAAGGACTCCTGGTCGAAAGTCAACAAATAATGCGCTATTGTTGAAAATAATTGAAATAAATGCAAAAAAGTTTGCACAGTAAAAAAACATTTGTGTATTTTTGCAGCCTGTTACTGACCTATGGTGTAACTGGCAACACGTCTGATTCTGGATCAGAAGAGTCCAGGTTCGACCCCTGGTAGGTCAACAAGTCGATAAAAAACCACTTACAATCTGTAGGTGGTTTTTTATTTATGGTACAACCTAAAGTGCACACCTTTTAAATTTAAATTAAACAAAGAAGGTTAGTGTCGCGGCAATATGGGATATACCTTCCAACGCATATATGCTACAAAGGTGCAAACTATAAACAGCACAGCCGTATAAAGCGCGGCGCTGTTTTCTCCCCTATATAGATGAAATCCAGTTGCGCTTGCAGTTATTATCATCAATCCAAGAGCTGTCAATGGCAACAGCCAGGTTTTAATTCGGAGTATTCCGGGTAAGAGCAGTCCCAAAACAGCAAGTAACTCAGTAATACCTATAAAGTACCGTAATCCAATTCCAAGAGTGGCATTCATGATATCAACGTATTGGGCAGGAGGGAATATCATCATCCATCCATGCTGTAGAAATTGAGCGGCAAGCAGAACCTGAAGAATCCATAATATAATGTTCATTATCTTACTTCGCATAATGTTCCGGATTTAATTACTTAACATCAATATGTAACGGATATTATGCTTCTAAAGTTTGCTTTTCGGTTGATTTATTAATACCAAGTTCTCTTTCTTCTTACTCTGTCCTTGCCTATTCCCTATTGAAATTTGCGTATTAAACACTTTTAAATTATTAAGTTATAGCCTTTAACTTCTGAAAAAGGTAAAGTATGAATAAAAACAGAATCGACAAATCTTATAAATCCTCACCATTTCAGTTCCTGCTAAATGTTATCATATCTTTATTTACATTTTAGAATGCTAAGAGTATTTGTAGAAGAATTATAACCCAATATTAATAGTTGTTTTAGCAACTTTGTCTATATTAGCCTTGAATTTTAATAACTAAGCGAATGACATTATCCGAACTTTTTCAAATCAAAGATATTAAACCAAATAAAAGAACGGGTATGATCAGTGATTGGCTCCTGAACAATACAATATCGATTACTGAACTTATCGAATTTGCGGATAACCAGAAAGATTCAGTTAAAGCTATGTGTATTGAAGCAATTGAATATGCAACCAAGGTTAACCCTGGTATAACCGACATTAGTACATTTGAATTTGTAACAGAATCACTTAAAGCTAACTCCCCTAGCATAAAACGGGAGAGTGCCAGAGTTATCGGGAATATTGCTCATCAGTTCACTAACCAATTGGAACAGACAATAATAAACCTGATTGCAAATACTGAATACAATGGTACTGTGGTGCGCTGGAGTGCAGCCTACGCTTTAGGTGAAATCGTTAAGCTTAACACAAAGCATAATCATGATCTGATTCCTGCTATTGAAAACATTTGCGAAAAAGAAGAAAAGAACAGCATCAGGAAAATTTATCAGGCAGCAATTAAAAAATTACCTCATTAGCAGCATATATTTTTAGTTTAGAGATAAACGAATCAATAAATAGCCTTAAAATGTCGATTTCAATCGACATTTTAAGGCTATTTTGTTGTATTTATTAGACACTTTTCTAAAATAAATAAATGTATTATTAGGGAAGTATCGGTTGTTGACCGTAAGAATTCTTCCTAAGAATAAAGACTTATATAATCTTTACTCTACAGTTATCGTACAATTATCCTATACTTACTCTAGGTTAATGGTAGATTTATTGTAGGGTAACCGTAGGTTAACTGTAGAGTAACCCTAGAGTAACTATTAATATATAGACACTATTTATTGTTTCATCTTTATTTTTTTTGGAAGAGAAAACATGATTACGTTCTTCAGTGAATTGTAATCATTATTAAAATGATGTTTACCCGGAAGAATTTTAATTATAGCTCCTGCTTTTTCAAAAGATAAGACTCTTTTTGTATCCTCATCACTTCCAAAAATACAAACGATAGAATCATTCCTCAGGTTACGTACACCTTCTACAACATCATAAGCTTCTCTTGAAGGATTGATGTGCAGTAAATCGCTAATATGTATCTCGAAGTCGGCAGATATATCAGGACTAATCAATATGGATTTAATTAAATGCTTCGAAATGTTCTCAGGAAGAATGGGTATGATAAAAGGAACCACATCGGCACCAAAAGAATATCCAACAAGTACAAAGGTTGTCTTTTCCCAGTCGGTCAAGTAATATTCAAGTATTTTAGCAATCTCCAAGGCCGTTTCCTTTGGAGTGCGTTGTTGCCAGAAATATTTTTGTGAGTCCATTCCTATTACCGCAATCCCTTTCTTAACTAGTTCTTTTGCAATTCCATCATCAAAACTTGTCCAGCCTCCATCACCACTAATGAAAAGAACAATAGGCTGATTGCCTCCCTTTTCGGCAGGTAGAATAACGAATGGACCGTCAGTAGGTATGGATATTGATGATTCCTTAACTTTTTTATAGGCATACAAAAGATGGGGCATATAATTACTTTTAACTGACATGCCATGTGCGGCGTCTTGAATTAAAATGAATTCCCCACTAGGCACTTTCTTCACGAAAGCTTCGGTATCTTTATAATTGCAAATTTTGTCTTTCACCCCATTAATAACAATAAAGGGGTTTTTGAGCTTATTGTAAGGCTCCAGAAACCATGAAACACCCGGGGTTATGGGATGTAGTTCCAGTCCGCTGCCCCGGCATAGAGGTTTAGTAGAAACAATATCAGGGCAAAATCCCATTGAAATGGCACCTTTAAAAGTATTTTCAGGCGCTTGCACTAATGCCCCATAAACAAGTGTAGCACCTGATGAGTAACCCATCAACACGGGTTTGAGATAAGTTGAAAACTTATATTTCTTTTGAATGTAAATACTCAATGACTCAAAATCACCTGCAGGATAGTAACAGCTCAGTTTACTTTGCTTTTTATTTTTTTCATAGTGCTTGATGTTAATACCAACAACCATAGCACCCTGGGCAACTATATGCATTCCAATATTCATTATACCTTTATTCCATCCACCATCACCTGATACAAAAAGAACGAATGCATCGGGTACCTTTGAAGGTTTATAGATATATACCTGACCGAAATCACCATAACGAAGCGAATCAACAGTAGCTTCAACAGTAATACTTTTAAAAAGCAAAACCACTGTTACAAAGAATAAGTATCTCATTTTATGCTTATTGTATAAGTCAATTTATTTATAGCCGGAATTCAAATTTTAAACACTTTATTCAAAATAGCAGGAATTTGTAATAACTCAAAATCATGCTCATAAACCAGATACCTGTCGTACCATATCGGAGTGAATTTCTCTTTTGATTCTCTTAGACCTTTATAATGTGCAAAAGACTTGATTTTTTCATACGCGAATTTCATTGATCGTTCAGTCATATCAGCAGGTAAGTCGATACCACTTAAGGGTGCAAATCCCAGATTTACGTACCTGATATTCTTTTCTTTGAAATAATCAAATACTGCCACATGCAGGAAATCAATGACTCCAAGAGGTGCATCGCCAGTTTTACGTATCAAATCGAAAGTTCCTTCATTATAAGCATAATCAGGTATGATATTTAAAAACCCTGCTATTTTATCTTCTTCATTTTCGGCTACAAGAACCGTTTGATTCTTAATTTCCTCCCAGGCAAAGATCCCCTGCGAAAAGCACATTTCATTTCGTTCCATTAATTGCAACCAGCTATCACTTACTGCTTTAAGCTTCTGCATGAGACCGTCTTTAAGAGGTGGTTCATAAACCTGTAGCTTAAATCCGCTTTCTTTAACTTTATTTATAGCATTGCGTATTCGTTTTTTGTCGCCACCCTGTAATGTAAATGATTCTAAATCAACCACACCTTCTTGTCCAATGAATATACTTTTCATCTTCAGGCTCTCAAACAGATGTAAACTTTCTTTTGGTACACGGTAAGAGACTACATGGAGGCCGTGACTAAAACAATATTTGCAAAAAGATCTAAGGCAGCTTCTTTTCACGTCGTCGTTCATACCCACAGGTGCTTCAAGAATCACTGCAAAATTGCCGGAAGCCTTATAACTGATAAAACAGTTGTTGTCGGTATTGAAAAATAATGACTTGTCTTTATAAGTTTTAAAATAATCCATAGAAGAATTTCCATATGCCTTAACGATAGCTTTTGCTTCATCAAAGGCAGTATTATCGGGAGCTCTCTTAAGCACATATGGATTTATAAGCGTATAAAAAATAAAAGACAGTGATAAGAAACCGCTTATTCTAATTGAATCCATAAAGAAGGAGGCAAATTGTCCTGTTGGTATTAAATTTTTACTTCCAATTAAAAAATAATAAGCAAGAGTGTACCTAACCGACTCGATTAAATTAAAGTTTATGTTAAAATGTTTTTTATCAAGAAAGTAAAATCCAATAATACCATACAAGAGTACCGCCAACATGCTGATTAAAGCGGTTTGAATGCCAATCTTTCGTAATTGCGGATTACTTTTAACGATATACTCCTTTCGTGTATAAAACAATGAAAGGACAACTGCAAAAGCAAGGGTAGCTTCTTCATAATCAATTGCTTTTGTAAGGTGACCAACAAGTGAACCTACACTTAACAAGAGAGCGAACCACCAGGCTGACTTTAAACCTTTAATCATGAAGGCCGAATTTACCAAGAGCAGTAGACCGCTGAAAAGCACAAAGTAATTAGAGGCATGAATAGCTTCGGCAGGGATATAATCACGTAAAAGATGTAATCGCCCTGAAATAGCGGGTGTGAGTACAGATATTATATTGACTATACCCAGAAAAAACATGAGGGTTGCAGGCAACACCCGCAATAACAGCTTATTTGCTTTAGCCATAAAGGACAATACACCGGAAACTAATGGAATCCAGAATTCGAAAAAGCGGTATAAGGCTGTTACCGAGATTGCTTCTACCATGGTTAAATCGAACCGTGTGAGGGTATAGGTTAATGAAAATTCAACTGCACCAAGCCCTCGCATGAAAGGTGAAATGATCATAAACAATATCGAAATCAGGTAACCCATGGCACATGTCATAAAGCTAAGATGAATGCCCAGTGCATTAGCAGCAACATAGAGTTGCAAAATTCCCCAGATTTCAATCAAAATTGAATAAGCAAGGCATTCAAACAAGTTTTGGCGTTGAATATTTCCGGTGTTAAGATCACTAATAATAACCTCAATAGGAGGGTAATACCTTTTAATTAATCGATAAGACCATCCTAAATGAACTAAATTGAGGAACAGCATATAAATACAAGCCATGAGAAGTATCACGCTAAGCAAGGCAATCCATTCGTTTCCACTCACATTTTTTGTTGCCAGTCCATGAATAAAAACGGGAATCGCAACCACAACAACTGACACAATACCGATAAACCCATACACTGAGCTGGCGAAATGGATCTTAGTTCTTGGAACACCCGCTTTTTCAATATCCTGAGTAAAAAATGCCAATGAGGAAACGCCACCAGCAGGAAGAAAAACTGATATAAAATTCCGCTTTAGAAACAGAATTATGCCGTCATAATAAGAGAGTTTTACCTCAAGTGAGGCAAATGCTGCTCTGTACATAAAACTATGTGTTATAATAGTTAATGCGGCTAAAACAACTCCTATTAGTACCGCAGGGACTCTTGATGTTGCAAGTTCATGCTGAACCTGACTAATTTCATTCTGCTCATGATAAAAAAACCATATACCTAGTCCAATAAAAAGGGCTGTGAATGAGAACTGTAGAATAATCCTACGTTGATTGCTTAAAAAAGTCAGTGACTTAATAAGACTGTTAGAATTAACTTTCATGAATTTGATTATTCTCAAAAAATAAATATTAGGCAACCTTCAAGCACATTAATAACAAATACTATTTATAATTTCTTTATAAAAAGTTATCTAAAGCTTATAATTCTCTTATAACATCTGTTACACTTTTGCGAACTGATTCACCAATAGCGGATTGAATGAATAGAGTATTACACTTAAAGGTAATTGCAAGAATTCTCGGCATTAATTTGATTATTATTTCGATTGCATTGGTATTATGCTCTGGCATTGCTTTAATATATTCCGAGAGCATTCTTCCCTTTATTTATTCGGCGATCACGGTTTTAATTCCGGCAGTTCTTTTCCTAAAAGCAGGTAAAAAGAACTATAAAGAACCGGATTTGAACCGTAATGATGCCTATTTTACCGTTACAGTTTCATGGTTAGTATTGGCAACTGCAGGTACATTACCTTATTTATTTTCGGGTTCCATCCCATCATTTGTTGATGCGCTATTTGAATCGGTATCAGGATTTTCAACTACAGGAGCCTCCATATTGACAGATATAGAAGCACTCCCCTACTCTATTCTATTTTGGAGAAGTTTAACACATTGGATTGGTGGAATTGGGATTATAATCCTGGTAATTATTGTAATGCCATCATTCAAAATTGGAGGATATCATTTATTTACATTGGAATCGTCGTTGCAACAAAAGATGAAACCAAGAACTAAGTCGGTGGGCTACAGACTCTTGCTAATATATGTAAGCCTAACGGTACTTGAAACAATCATGCTTTTAGCTGGAGGCATGAATTTGTTTGAAAGTGTATGTCATTCATTTGGAACAGTAGCCACAGGAGGTTTCTCACCTAAAAATGACAGCATTAACGGATATTCTCCTTACATCCAGTATGTTATCATGCTTTTTATGCTTCTGGCAGGTGTTAACTTTGCTCTTTACTACTATGCTGTAAAAAGAGAATTCTCAAAGATAAAGGAGAATAATGAGTTCAGGTTTTATTTATTAGTAGTATTTGTGATTGGTCTTATTTTAACACTCATCTTGATTTTTAAGTTGAATAAGCCTGTTGAGCAATCCTTTAGAGACGCGTTCTTTACTATTATCTCCATCATAACGTGCACCGGGTTTGTAACTGCCGACTATTTGAAATGGCCGGTATATGCCTGGATCATTGTTTTTTATGCAATGTTTTTAGGAGGTAGTACCGGATCAACATCAGGTAGTATAAAAATGGTTAGGCACCTTATCCTGTTTAAAAACATAAAGAATATATTTCGCAAACTTATCCATCCTAATGCAGTTTTAACCATCAGAATAAATAAGAAACCCTTACCGGAAGATTCAAATTTTGCTGTACTTGAATTCATTAAGCTATACCTGATTGTATTTACGATAGGCAGTACATCATTAATACTGATGAATTTGGATATAGAGACTTCATGCAGTGCTGTTGCAACCTGTATGGCAGGTATTGGGCCGGGATTAGGAACAGTAGGGCCTGTATTTAATTTTTATCATCTTCCTGCTGCAGCCAAAATAGTATTATCTATAATGATGATTCTTGGTCGTTTAGAGATATATACTGTACTAATATTATTTACCAGGAGTTTCTGGCAACCAAGATATGCAAAAACAAATTAGATTTGTATTGCTCACATTAAATCAAGATTTTAAGATTCATGAATAAATCGGTATTACTGTTGAAGATTCGTAAATATCATTATCTTATTTCTATTCTTACAGTAAGTATAGTTGCTTTGCTTTGTGCACCAATAGCTAAGACAGAAAATTACCATATAGTTCCCTACATTTTTCTTTTTGTAGTTTCTATTCTCGCAACTTTCATGAGTATAGCTCCCTTGCTGCTAGCATCAACACTTAGTGCATTAGTATGGAATTTCTTCTTTATCCCACCCTATTATACTTTTCATATTGATAAACCTGAAGATATCCTTTTATTTGCAATGTTTTTCATGATTGCCATGTTAAACGGTGTTCTTACAAGTAGATTAAGGCAACAGGAAGAGCTGGCCAGAGAACGTGAACGACACTCAAATGCTTTATTTGACCTAACCAGCAAACTTGCTAAAGCAAACGGAATTAATGAGTTGAAGGAAATAGCGGTAAGAAGCATCGGCAAAGAATTTGGAGTTAACTCTGTTATAAAACTTAATTATGATACGAGCGAACCCTACAACATCAGTAAAAATGATACAGGCAGAGTTTTTCAATTGAAAGGCACCCGGGTAAATTTGGGAGTAGCCATTCTGGATTCATCTAAAGAAATTGAAGACAATGTTTTTTTTACCGCTTACCTTTCGCAGATAACGAATGCTCTTGAGAGAGAATACCTTGCTGAGTTAGCTCAAAAGGCACGTTTTCTGGATGAATCCGACAGGCTGTATAAAACGTTATTCAATTCAATATCACATGAGTTACGAATACCGGTAGCTACAATAATGGGTGCTGCAGAAAGTTTACTTAGTTTAAAACACTCGGAAAGTGTTAGAACAGAGTTATCAAATGAAATCTTTACAGCATCGGCAAGATTGAACAGAGTAATTGAAAATCTACTCAATATGTCACGACTTGAAAGTGGCAGAATATCTGTGAGACTTGATTGGCACGACATGAATGATTTGATTAACAAGGTAATAGCAGATCTTGAATTTGAACTAAGGAATTTGATTGTAACCGTAGAAATGTCGGAAGATTTACCTCTGGTCAGGATAGATTTTGGATTAATGGAACAGGTTCTATACAATTTACTGTTTAATTCAAGTGAACACTCTCCTGCAGGAAGCGAAATAATAATTAAAATATCATCTAAAAATGAAATGTTTGAAATTGTAATTATGGATCAGGGACCCGGATTCCCTGAAGATAAAATTTCAAATGTATTTGATAAATTTTTTAGAATTGAAAGCAGTAAGTCGGGGGGATTGGGCCTTGGATTGTCAATTGTGAAAGGGTTTGTAGAAGCACATAAAGGGACGATAACTGTTGAAAACAGAGTTGGAGGGGGCGCTCTTTTTACTATCCTGATACCTTCAAAACATCCGGAAATGACAAACTTGAAATCGTGAAAGTATGAATGATAACGAAACAATCCTGGTAATTGATGATGAATTACAGATAAGGCGTTTGCTTGATATCACATTATCAGCCAATGGTTATAAGGTGATCAATTCTGAGAAAGGCAAAACAGGACTTGTAGATGCTGCTACCTATAATCCTGCAATAATTATTCTCGATCTTGGGTTACCCGATGCAGATGGTCATGAAATACTTATAAAACTTAGAGAATGGTTTACAAATCCTATAATTATACTTTCAGTAAGAGATTCAGAAAACGAAATCATCAGAGCACTCGATAATGGAGCAAATGATTATTTAACTAAACCATTCAGAAGTGGGGAACTATTAGCACGTATAAGGGCATCAATCAGATCAGTGCAAAACACTAGTGATTCACCTGTTATTCAAATCGGTAACCTTAGTTTAGATCTTGTAAACCATGTAGCACGAAAAAATAATGAAATACTTAAACTTACCTCAACTGAGTTTTCACTGTTAAGTCTTCTGGCTCGCAATGAAGGCAGAGTACTTACTCATCAATTCATTCTTCATAAGATTTGGGGTCATGGATATGCTGAGCAAACACAATATTTAAGGGTATTTGTTGCACAATTAAGAAAAAAAATAGAGGATAATCCTTCTAAACCAACACTTTTAATCACTGAATCGGGTATTGGATACAGGTTCGGAGACTAAAACAACAGTTTTACTATAATAACACTATGAAACCACACACACCGGTTCATCATAAACTCAGTATAGCAGGTTTACTTATTACGCTTGGAATTGTATACGGTGATGTAGGAACATCACCACTCTACGTAATGAAGGCGATTTTAAGTGGCCTTCAGGGACCTTTAACTGAGAACTTTATACTTGGAGCCGTTTCAAGCATCTTTTGGACTATAACTCTCCAAACAACAATAAAATATGTAATAATAACGCTTCAAGCTGATAATAAAGGTGAAGGAGGAATCTTTTCATTATATGCTCTCATAAGAAAAAGAGCTAAATGGGCTTTCATTTTTGCCATAATAGGAGGGAGTACCTTGCTTGCCGATGGTATAATAACACCGGCAATTACAGTTACTTCGGCAATTGAAGGATTGCATTTAATGAACAGGAGTTTCCCGGTATTACCAGTTGTCATATTGATTATCACCATATTATTCAGCATTCAGAAATTTGGAACAACCTTCCTTGGTAAGGCTTTTGGTCCCTCTATGCTAATTTGGTTTAGCATGTTGGCTATTACCGGAATATGGCAGATTACATCGTATCCGGCTATCCTTAAGGCATTTAATCCTGTTTATGCTTACAAGTTATTGGTTGAATACCCGGGAGGGTTCCTGATATTGGGAGCTGTTTTTCTGGCAACAACGGGAGCAGAAGCATTATACTCTGATCTTGGTCATGTGGGTTTAAAGAATATCAGGATCTCATGGATTTTTGTAAAATCAAGCCTTGTATTAAATTATTTAGGCCAGGGAGCATGGGTGCTTACCCATCCTGAAGTAGTAAATACCTCCATTAATCCATTTTATGGAAGCTTGCCAAGCTGGATGTTAATACCGGGGATTATAATTGCTACCTCAGCTTCAATTATTGCAAGTCAGGCGTTGATCAGCGGATCTTATACCATAGTGAGTGAAGCTATCTTATTGAATTTCTGGCCAAAACTAAAAATATCATACCCTGCTTCCAGCAAAGGTCAAATGTATATACCCAGCATAAATTGGATGTTGTATTGCTCGTGCGTATTGGTGATTTTATACTTTCAGAAATCATCAAATATGGAAGCAGCCTATGGGTTATCTATCACAATAACGATGATAATGACCACTATTTTACTTGCCAAGTTTCTCCTTCTTAGGCATATACCAAGGTATTTAGTCTATCTCCTGGTGGTGGTTTATTCTATGATAGAAGGCTCATTTCTTTTATCGAACCTGAACAAGTTTATGCATGGAGGATGGGTTACAATAGCTATTGCAAGTGTATTATTGTCAATAATGTACATATGGTACAGAGGCAGGGAAATTAAAAAACAATTCCTGCAATTTGTTAAGATCAAGGATTATGTAGAGGTAATAACAGATCTTAAAAATGATGAGTCAATCAGTTTATTTGCTAATAACCTGGTGTATTTAACCAGAGCCGACAGATACACAGATATTGAGTACAAAGTTATTTACTCACTACTTTACAAAAATCCCAAAAGGGCAAACATGTATTGGTTCATACATGTGGATGTACTTGATGAGCCGAGGACCCTTGAGTATTCGGTGGAGACATTAATACCAGATGTTCTTACAAGAGTAGAATTTAGAATTGGGTTTAAAGTACAACCAAGGATAAATTTCTATTTTAAGCAAGTAATACAGGAAATGATTGCCAATAATGAGTTTAAAGTAGCAAGTACATATCCTTCACTAAAAAAGCATGGTATTCCAGGCGATTTTCGTTATGTAATTATTGACAGGATACAAAATTACGATTTCAACTTTAAGTCATTCGATCAATTCATAATGGACCTTTATAATGTAATAAAAAGAGTTGGAATTCCTGATATTAAAGCCTATGGACTTGATACTAGTACCGTTACACTGGAATATGTTCCTCTCTTAATGAATACAGAGAAGCCTCCACTTATCAGGATTCAACCTAAAAATAAAAGGTCTTAATTGCTTATGTGATTTTAACTTACTGAGTTAGTCGCTATCCCTTTTAAAAAATCATTCATACTGTTTTATTGTTAGATATGAAAAAGAAATTCTCTTTTCAATAACAATAAACACTTGGATTTATGGTACCAAAAATATCCACACTCGGAGGGTATATCTTCGAATATCAAAAAAGTGTTACAAATCCGGCTGCGTTCTGGTCAAATATTGCTGATAGCTTTTATTGGCGGAAAAAGTGGGATAATGTACTTGACTGGGACTTCAAAAAAGGCCACGTAAGATGGTTTGAAGGTGCTAAATTGAATATTACTGAAAATATATTTGAACGGCAGATTTTCTTTAGAGGAAATCAGCCTGCAATCATTTGGGAACCTAACAATCCTGAAGAGCCTTCTAAGACATTGACTTATAATGAATTGTTTTTTGAGGTTAAACGGTTTGCGAATGTTCTTACTAGTATGGGTATCAGAAAAGGAGACAGGGTAGGTATATATCTTCCAATGATTCCAGAACTGGTAATAGCAATACTGGCATGTGCCCGCATTGGAGCCATTCATTCAGTTGTATTTGCAGGCTTTTCAGCACAATCTTTGAGTGAACGATTGTTAGATGCCGGAACTAAGCTTTTAATTACTTCAGATGGGGGCTACAGAGGAAGCAAAACAATTCCTATTAAAGCAATCGCAGATGAAGCAATGAGCAAATGCAGTTGTATTACAAATTCAATAGTTGTTAAGCGCACTGGTGAAGAAGTAAATTTTGTTGAAGGAAGGGATACTTGGTGGCATGAGGCAATAAAAGATGTTAGCGCAGAAAATGAGGCTACAATAACAGATGCTGAGGACCCACTTTATATACTATATACCAGTGGTTCAACAGGAAAGCCAAAAGGATTGGTACATACAACCGGTGGTTATATGGTTTATACTGCTTATACTTTCAAGAATGTTTTCCAATATGGGGATGGTGATGTCTATTTTTGTTCGGCAGATGTTGGATGGGTTACGGGTCATAGTTATTTGGTTTATGGACCCTTACTGTGCGGAGCCACCTCTTTAATGTTTGAAGGTGTTCCAACCTGGCCGGATGCAGGAAGATTTTGGGACATTATTGATAAGCATCACGTTAATCAATTTTATACTGCACCAACAGCCCTGAGGTCTTTGATGGCATTAGGACTTGAATGGTTGAAGGACAAAAAACTTGATTCACTAAAAGTGCTGGGCACTGTTGGTGAACCCATAAATGAAGCAGCCTGGCACTGGTATCATGATCACATTGGTAAGAATCGTTGTCCAATTGTAGATACATGGTGGCAAACAGAAACCGGAGGAATTATGATTAGTCCAATGGCAGGTATAACACCTACTAAACCATCTTATGCAACAATGCCATTGATGGGAATTCAACCAATGATTGTTGATGAAACAGGTAAAGAGCTTTTAAATAACAGTGTAGAAGGTAATTTGTGTATTAGTTATCCATGGCCTGGAATGGCGCGTACTATATGGAGAGATCATGATCGGTTTGTAAAAAACTATTTCAGCACTTTCCCAAACTTATATTTTACTGGTGATGGAGTGAAAAGAGATGAGGATGGGTATTACAGAATACTGGGTAGGGTAGATGATGTAATCAATGTTTCGGGACATCGGTTAGGAACTGCCGAAGTAGAGAATGCAATCAATGAACACCCTTTGGTAGATGAATCAGCCGTTGTTGGATTTTCACATCCCATAAAAGGTCAGGGAATTTACGCTTTTGTCGTTTGTCCACAGTTTAGTACAGGAGGGGAGGAAGGAATAAAGAAATCAATTAGAATAGCTGTGACAGAGATGATTGGGCCATTCGCTAAACCAGATAAGATACAAATTGTATCGGGTTTGCCTAAAACCCGTTCAGGGAAAATTATGCGTAGAATACTTCAAAAGATTGCAGAAGGTAATAACAGCGACTTTGGTGACACTACAACTTTATTAGACCCTGAAATCATCAAAGAAATCATGAAAGGAGCAATTACCAAAACTCAGGAGGAAGTTGAAAAATAGAATAAATGATTTCAATTTTAAATTTGCACCATTACTTTATTTAATGTTTTAGAATTTATGACTAATAACCTTGAACGCTTAATTCACCTTGCAGAAAAGACCTTTGCTGTTAAAAATGACCCTTCTCAACTAGATGTAAACCAAGAAGTATTATTAAAATTGCAAAAGATCCATCCATCAACTGTATCGGAATATAGTGATGACAATGGTCCTGTTGCCTGGTTGTTACTTATTCCAACAACCAGTGTGCTCATGGATCAATTTATAAGTGGCATAATTACTGAAAAGGAATTATTTGAATTAACTCCCCCTGATCAGAGATACGACACAATATACCTTTGCTCTGCACTTGTTTTAGAAGAATATAGACGAAAGGGCATTACTAAAAAACTTGCTCTAAAAGCAATTGAAGAAATCAGGAAAGACTATCCTATAAAATCTTTGTTCATCTGGCCATTTACAGAAGAAGGCAATATTGCTGCTGATGTAATTGCTAAAGAAACAGGACTTCCATTATACAAAAAGGAGAGTAAATACTGAATAAAGTTCTCTTTTCATGATACTCAGTATATTATTGATTTCTTATCTTACTGATTGCACGTTCTACAAGTGGTTCCATAACTTTATACCCAGTTAAATTTGGGTGCACCCCATCTTCAGAATACAGCTTATTCAATCCTTTATTTTCATCTACCATAGCCTGGTAGTAGTCAACATATGGGATATCATGTTTTTCAGCATAAGATTTTAATAATTTGTTCAATTCTATAATCTTTTGAACGGGTGCAAGACCGGGATGCCAATAAAAATCAAGAACAGGTAGTACTGAACAAAGTATTGGTTTAATTCTGTTTGATTCAGCAAGCTCTACCATTGAAATGATATTGCCGAAAATATCCTTAATTGGTATTGGACCTGTATTCTCAGCTATATCGTTTATCCCGGCTAAAATAACCACCACATTTGGATTTAACTCAATTACATCAGGCCTGAAACGAATAAGCATCTGTGGAGTAGTCTGTCCACTGATACCCCGGTCAATATAATGGTTATCATTGAAAAAAGAACTATCATTGGTCTTCCAAAATTCAGTAATTGAATTCCCCATAAACACTACTCTAAATTCTTTAGGGTCTTTTTGTGTCATCTTTCCATTCTCTTGTTTGTATTTTTCAATATTTGCCCAATCTTGTGAATAACAATTAATTGAGGAACTTATGATTAAACTAAGAAGTATAAGCCTAATAATGAGTGACGCTTTTTTCATTATTCCTGATGTGTTATAAATACCTAACTATCCAGATAACAGACTTGTTCTTTAAAATTTTTAAAGCTATAAAATAAATCCATTATTTTTTGCAGGTAATTTGTAATTATTAAAAAATAGAATACATTTGCCGAAAATAATACCTGTAAGTAGTATTTAAAAATGAAGCTCAGTAAAACATCAGAATATGCACTCCGGATTCTTGCTTTTATGGCAAAGGAGCCCAATCAACAGTACACTGCAAAGTATCTTGTTGAAACATTGCACATTTCTGATAAATATCTTAGACAGTTAATGACAGTATTGACAAAAGCCGGGCTTATTTCAAGTACACAGGGTAGAGAAGGGGGTTATTCTTTTGCCAAAAAACCTTCATCAATTTATCTTTCCGACATAATTGATTCTGTTGAAGGAATGAAAAAATACAGTGGTTGTATTCTTGGCTTTGAACACTGCGGCGATGATAATCCTTGCGTAATGCACAGTATCTGGGTTAAATCAAGAGAGGAATTTACAAACACTTTCACAAGAAAAACCCTTGACATGCTTGATTTTAAAGGAATAAATAAGTTTTAAATTTTTTTATATTAAAATGCTACCTTGTTATAGTATATTAATCTAACACCAATTTTTTCTATGAAACAAACATTACTAGACAAATTTATGAGCCGCAAAGGTCTTTACACAGGCTTTTGGATCATAGCCCTTTTTATGGTGACAATGCTCATTTACTACACGGCTAATCTGCAGAAAGAAGTGCCACCAATACCCAAAGAAGTCAAATCAGTCAGTGGTGAAGTGCTTTACACCTACGATGATGTTATTGCTGGAAAGGGGTATTTTCAAGAATTTGACCTAATGGATTGGGGCACAATGCTGGGTATGGGCGCTTATATGGGTCCGGATTTCTCAACTGATTTTCTTCATTACCGCGCAGAATTCCTTTATGATTATTACGCCAATGAACTTTACCAAAAACCAAATGCAGCATTAACTGCTGTTGAAAGAGGAGCGGTAAAAGAAAGAGTTAAAGAAGACTTTAGAAATCAGACAAAACTTCTGGAAACTACCACACTTTACACTGATGCTTCTGGAGCAGCATTCAAGAGTAATGTTAAATATCTTACCAAATTACTTGTTGAAGGAGATCCGGAAAGAGCTTTTAAAGGGGGTATTATTCGTCCCGATGAAGCAATAAAAATAGCTGCCTTTGTTGACTGGGCACAGCTGGTAGCATCTTCCTACAGAACAGGAACCACAAGAACATGGTCGAATAACTGGCCTCCTGAACCTTTGATTGATCAGGATCTTACTTTCCTCTCACACAAAATATCACTTTGGGAGTTTCTACTATTATGGACATTGACCATCATTGTAATTTTCCTGGCCTATGAATTCTTATTTAAGAAGGACAAAGACGATAAACTTGAGGAGCCTCTAAAAATCACTCATCTATTCCCTTCACAAAAGAAGCTGTTGAAATATATTCCTATAGTAGGAGCTTTATTTGTAGTACAGCTAATAATTGGCGGATATTTAGCGCATTTATATACAGAGCCTACAAAAGACTTCTTGTTTGCCCAATCACTTTTACCGTTCAATGTATTGCGTTCAATGCACACACAGCTTGCCATATTATGGGTTGCTGTCGGGTGGCTTGTAGGAGGTCTTCTTATTGCACCCTGGGTTGCTAATCGCGACCACAAGTTCCCCTGGTTAGTTGATGTTCTGTGGATTGCCCTATTGGTAGTGGCTGTTGGTAGTGTTATTGGCTTATATATGGGAGCAACTGGCCAAATGCGTGAAACATGGTTTTGGCTTGGAAATGAAGGAAGAGAGTTAGTAAATCTAGGAAGGGTTTGGGATATTGGACTCGTAATAGGATTAGTATTCTGGTTTTTATTGATTATCTCCCTTATCAGGAAAGCCGCTACTAATAATCCAATTGTAAGTACTATAATCTGGTCAGCATTTGCTATTGCAACATTGTACATAGCCGGAATGATGCCGGTTCATAAAATCATGCCTAATTATACTGTTGATGATTATTATCGTTGGTGGGTTATACATCTTTGGGTTGAATTGACATTTGAACTCTTCGCAGCAGGCGTTATCGCATTCTTTACAGTTTCATTGGGACTGATTACACATAAAACAGCCGTAAAAGTCATGTTCTTTGAATTATTCCTGATTTCATTAAGCGGAACATTAGGAGTTGGACATCATTACTACTGGCAGGGACTTGATGAATATTGGATTGCAATTGGTGGAATCTTCTCGGCCTTAGAACCTTTGCCTCTGGCATTGATGATTGTTGAAGCATGGAAAAATAAACGAGAAAAGATACATTCAGGTGAAAGCTTCAGTTTTGCAGTTCCATTTATGTGGATTGCCGGTTCAGCAGTACTTAACTGGATAGGGGCAGGTTTCTTTGGTATGGTCATTAACACTCCAACCATAAGCTATTACTCACATGGTACTTATTTGATAATGCCTCACGGCCATGTTGCATTACTGGGTGCTTTCGGTTATATATCAATTGCATTCCTTTATATGACTTCAAGAGCTAATGCTTTAGCTAATAATTATATATGGAGTGACAAATTAAGCGTTACAGGATTTTGGGTACTAACTGCAGGTGCACTTCTATTTGCTATACCAACTTATATCATTGGAATGCATCAAACAGAAACAGCCATGGAAATGGGCTATTTCTATACAAGAACACGCGATGCTCTTGAATCAATGAAAGGGTGGATGTGGGCCCGCACGGTTCCCGATGCGTTAATGATCATTGGAGGGTTAATCATATTCTATGATTTGATTCAAAAAACGTTTCTGTCAAAGAAAAATGCTGTGTAAGATTCTTTAACATTCGGATAACCTCTCTGCCTTTTGGTGAATATGAAAGAAAACCACTTACTTTTGCAAGTGGTTTTCTTAATTTATTGAAACTCATTTAACTGTAAATGACTGTACCTCCACATACCTGTGTTATAACTGTAAATACCGGCACTCCTGATAGCCCTTCTCCTCATGATGTGCGCAGGTATCTCAGGAGTTTTCTTGGTGATAAGAAAGTAATTGATCTTCCATGGCTGTTTAGAAAGATCCTGGTAAACATGATCATAGCACCATTTAGAGGTTCAAAATCTGCCAAATTATATAGCACTATCTGGACAGATAAAGGATCACCGCTGCTTGTCAACAGCCGTAACTTTAATAATTCGCTTCAGACCAATCTTGGTGATGGTTATAAGGTCATAATGGCTATGCGTTATGGCAATCCGTCAATAGATGCAGCAATCAAAACAGCAGTGGGGGCGAAGATCAATAAACTAATAATTATGCCGGTCTTTCCACAATATGCGGATTCAACAACAGGATCAATTATTGCAGAGACTGAGAATGTTATAAAGAAAAACCATTTAAAGGTGGAGACCCGGATAATAGGGCCCTTTTTTCAGGATACCGGTTTCATTAAAGCATTCAGTGAGAAGATTGGGAAATACCGCCCTGAAGAATATGAGCATATAGTGTTCTCTTTCCATGGATTACCTGTTAGTCAGACAGAAAAGATGCATCCTGGTAAAACATGTGTTGAGTTAAATTGCACAGAAGAATATACCGACAGAAATTCTAAATGCTATAATGCATCCTGCTTTGCAACGGCAAGACTTCTTGCCGGTGCTTGTGGCATTTCCAAAAAGCGTTATACAGTCTCATTTCAGTCCCGCCTTGGCATGAAATGGCTCAAACCATATACTGACATGGTTTTAAAAGAAAAAGCCCTTGTAGGGGCTAAAAAGGTGCTTTTGGTAAGTCCTTCGTTCGTGTCTGATTGTTTGGAAACAATCTATGAATTGGGAATTGAATATAAGAGGCAGTTCACTGAAAACGGAGGAAAGGAACTTACTCTTGTTGAAAGTCTTAATGACGATAGTAGCTGGGTTAACGCAGCTGCAGAAATTATTAGGCAAAACAGCTGATTATAATACGCGTTCGGCCAATTCTTTTCCCTGCTTAATTCTATCACTCATTCCTATTCCTCCCCAAAGATTACCACCAATAATCAAACGGGGGTATTTCAATTTCAAATTTTCAACAGTTTTAAATCTTTCACCTGATGTGATTCCATATTGAGGAATGGCATGCGTATACCGGGTAATCTTTAATAAATCAGGATTAAATTCCTTTAGTCCGGTCATTGCTTTCACTTCCTTCTCCAGAATTCTAATAACCTCATCATCAGGTAAAGACGACAGGTTTGGCTTCCTTACACCTCCCATAAAAATTGATAGAAGAGCACCACCTTCAGGAGCACGTCCATTCAGGAATGATGACATGAACAATATCCCCAAAACATCTCTGTTCTCTTTAAAAGGAACAAGTCCCCCAAATGCATCTAATTCAATCCCTTTCCATTCTTTAAAACCTATTGATGCTTGCAATACTTTAGCATACAACAGGTTATTAAGATCATCTGTTTCCTTTTTACTTAAGAAAGGTAGCAAAGCCGGTAATTCAAATGAACCGGTTGAAGAGATTACGTATTCAGATCTTACTACAATTTCTTCCTGATTGACTATTCCCTTTGTAATATACTCCTGTGAATTGGTTTTATCTGAACCTTCTTTAGATGGATTAATTTTCAGGTCCTTAACATTGAGAAGAATAGATTCATCACCTATCTTTTCAACCAAGGCACTTATTAATTTACTTAAACCACCCTTTATAGAAAAGACTTCCCCTGAAGCTAATTTTGCTCTTTCTTCCTTTTTTTCAAATCCTTTACGTATTGCCCCTCCAATAAAACTGCCATATTTTTGTTCCAGATTATAGAGTTTGGGCAATGCATATCTGGTAACCAGATAAGAAGGATCGCCTGAATATATGCCAAGAATAAAAGGATCAATTGCATAATCAAGGAAACTTTTACCCATTCTTCTTAACACAAGTTCTTTCAGTGTTTCATCAGGATTCTTTCCTTTTGATCTGAATGGTTCTCCTAAAATTCTAAATTTATCATTAGTAGTAAAGAGAGGGGTCTTTATTGCTGCTTTTAACCCTGAGGGTAATGCCTGCCATGAGTCGCCTTTCCAAATCCAGCGCTTTTTAGCTGCTGCATTTGCAATCTCTATTTCGCAAAGCGGATTCATTTCATTTATAAGTTCAACAGTATCAGGTTGTGATAATACACCTGTATTTGGACCTGTCTCATAAATAAAGCCCTCTTCTTGCTTTGTAGAAATAACTCCACCTGTGTGATCTGATTTCTCAAGAACAATGAAATCCACTCCTTTTTTTTTCAGAAAGTAAGCAGCTGTAAGCCCGGTTATACCAGCACCAATAATTACAACCTTTTTTTCTAACTGTTTCATTTTCTTTAAATTGATTTTGAGAACTTCTTATCTGATGGAATTGCCATTGCAGGATCAAACATCACAGCTATATTCCTTATAAAGAAACGACCTTTTGATGTAATTGTAATACCATCTTCATCAATTTCGAGTAATTCATCTGCAATAAGTGTTTGCAGCTTCGAAGGATCAAAAACTGTTATTTTCTTAATCTCCTCAACAGAAATATTAAATCGTCCGGCTATTTCACTCCACAACATGAAGCGATTACACATAATGTGGTTGATTACATCACGAACAACAATCTCATTAAAATTCAGCCTGTATCCTTTTTCAATAGGGAATTTCCCTTGCGAAACAGTCTCAATATATTCATTGATGCTTTTGGTGTTCTGAATGTATGAATCAAACAACTGACTTATTGATGAAACACCGAAAGCATAAACTTGTCCGGTAGTACGACGGGTGCAGTAACCCTGAAAGTTACGATGTAACTCATTATGTTGAAGTGCCAGAAGTAGTTCATCATCTCCTTTTGCATAATGATCCATTCCAATATCACTATAGCCGTTCTCAAGCAGTGTTTTATAAGCCGATTCAAATATCTGAATTTTAGATTCAGCATCGGGCAGACCAGCTCTCTCAAGGGCTAACTGATGTTTCTTGAACCAGGGCACATGAGCATAAGAAAATGTCACAATTCTATCGGGAGAAAAGGGGATGGCTTTACGAATAGAATCAGTAAAACTTTCGGCAGTCTGATGTGGAAGTCCATAAATAAAATCAAAATTGATCTTAATCTTTGGATCAAGCTCTCTAAGGTAATTTGTAATTATGTCGAGCGGCAACTTAGAGGGTTCCCTATTGGCAGTTTTTAGTACTTTGGCATCAAAATCTTGTATTCCAAGGCTAAAACGGTTAAAACCTGCTTTAACCAACCTCGTCATATATTCTTCTGTTAAATGGGCCGGATGACATTCAATTGCTATCTCAGGGTTTTCAATAAAGTCAAATTCTTTAAAGATAAGTGCATTGATTTTCTCAATATACTCAACCGGGATAGCATTAGGAGTTCCGCCTCCATAATGAAGCTGAGATACTTTCCTCTTTGGATCAAGAAGTGACCTTACCATTTCAATTTCCTTCAAAACTGCATCAATATATTCACTTACTGAAGCTTGCTTAGGATACTTAATGGAATTGCACCCGCAATAGAAGCATATTTTATGGCAGTATGGAATGTGTATGTATAATGAAATATTTGACATTTCATTACTGTTTGAGTCAATCAGCAATTTTCTATAACCATCGCTGTCAATATCAGTATTAAAGTAATTTGCCGGAGGGTAACTTGTGTACCTGGGCAATGACTGGTTATATTTTTCAAGAAGATCTCGTGGAATCATTTGTATTGTTGTTTTTTACTTTTTTTGAAATCAGCAAACTGAAATAATCGGTAATACCTTTTTATGAGCCGGTCTTTTGAGTTGGCTCCATTACAGATACTTCAATTTCTGTTTCTTCATTCAAATAATCATTATTGATTTTTTCCCTGTAAAGGAACGGAATTCCAACCAGTACCATGGCAGCTAAAACACTTTCAATAATAAACAGTCCTTTAAAGCCAAGCACATCAGCAAGTTTCCCGCTTAAAATTGTAATGATAAGTGCACTAAGATGCGTTATTACAATCTGAATAGTAAAATCAGTGCCCTCTCTGCCTTTCCGCACAATATCCATTGAAATAGTATAGATAGCAACAGATGACATTCCATAACTTACCCAAAGTAAGACGACTGCAGTATAAAGTTGCATGTGAGTCATGTTACCCGATAAAAGCCACACAAAGTATAAAGTTGTAAGCAGACTAAAGGATGCAAATAAATAAAGGCTCATTTTTCGGCCAATTCGTCTGATTAAATGGCCCCCAAATATTGCACTAACAGCGGCACTTGCAGTTCCGCATATCCCCGATAAAATACCAATCTGTTTAGTGGTAAATCCATAATCAACTAAAAAGGGTTTCATGAGCGAAAGAATCCCAATGATTCCAGAATAGAAAAAGAAGAGCAGAATCACTCTTCTCATGATACCCTTTTGTTTGAAGAATAATCCAATATCCTTTAAGCTAGCCTTTTTAACTGTTAGATCATGACCACGACCTATACCTTCAGTATGATTTCGGTGAAATTTGATGATAGGAATCTTGTCATCAGATCTGTATTTATAAAAGTACAAAGGAATCAATGCTAATAATACAAAACCGGCCAGGCAAGCCATCAGACCTTGCCACCCATAGTAGTGATACATAATCAATAACACTCCGCTTCCGGCCATTGTACCTAAAAAAGAACCAGCGGATTGCATACTATTTCCCATGCTTCTTTCTTCCTTTTTAAGCACGAGAATTGCAAATGCATCTGTGGCAATATCCTGTGTAGCTGAAGCAACAAAGGCCGCCATCATCAGGATAATAATAAGCACAAAATCAAACTGCAAATTAAGGAATCCGATAGAGAGAATAATAGCTGCATAAATGAGTTCAGAAGTGAATATCCAACGTTTATAGTTCGATACCGAGTTAGCATATCTGTCAACCAATGGCGCCCATAAAAACTTAAGAATCCATGGTAACTTGATTAGCTGAAGTAGGCCGATCATTGCCAGTGAGTATTTCTCCTGACGCATAATCACAGGGACTATGGTCGAGAAAAAGCTCATTGGTATTGATTGAGCAAGATAAAGACTAAGTAACGTTGGATATTTCTTCATTTTCACCAAACCTATTTATATGTAATCTGCTTTCAGAAATTAAAAATAAGGTTGGCACCAAATTGAGCCGGTTTGCCAACTTGTACAAAAGACTTGCCTAATGAAGTAAAGTAGAATGAATTATACTTCTCATTCAGGATATTCTTAGCCCATAAATCAATACGTGCAATTTTGGATTGGAAAGAGATTCTTCCGTTTACAATACCATAGAATTTTTGTGAAGCTGTATTTTCTTCATTCCAATAGATTTTTCCCTGACCCTGATAATTAGCATTGATAGTGATCTTATTAAGTGCTTTTGTATTTACTGGCACTGAATAGTCTGCACCTACCTGGAAAGTATTTCCGGGAGCATAAGGAATGTAGTTTCCTTTGTAATTCACCTCTGCGGTTCTCTGATACTCGGTAAACTTAGCCTCTGTCAAACCATAACTGGTAAAGAGTGAAACATTTCTGCAAGGTTTTGCAATAATTTCTGCTTCAATGCCTTTACTAACTGAATGGCCTGCATTCTTTAACATAGAACCTTGTCCGCTTGGCACAGGTTGATATATCTGTTGATCTTTCCAATCAATATAGAATGCACTAACATTAGTGAGAAGAGCTTTATCCAGGAAAATGGTTTTTACACCAACTTCATAGTTCCAACTATACTCCGGTTTAAAGCTTCTATCCTGCTGAGTTTCGAATGTTGTATTGAATCCACCTGTTTTATAACCTTTAGCAACAGTTGTATAGGCAGAAATGTGTTTACTCATATTGTAAGAGAGTGATGCTTTAGGCAATATTTCAGAGTAATTTACCAATCCACGTGAATCATCAACAGTCTTCTGAACTCCGGCAGTGAATGTATTGTATAAATAATCCTGGATTGCTTCTTCATAATCCAATCTGATTCCGGCAGTTAAAGTAAGTCCCTTTGTAAACAGATTATTTATACTTGATTCACCAAATAAGGCAGCACCTTTAATTACATTATCGTAATTTTTTATACGTGAAGCTTCACCCGGCAGTTTGTATTGTACTATTCCATCAGGACCATAAGTAACATTTACATTATCCTGGATATATTGTAAGAAACCAAAAGCACCGGCAACCCAACTTATTTTATGGCCGGGTTTGTTCTTTAAGGTAAACTCCTGAGAGAACATATTTTGATATGTGTTCTGATTAACATAAAATAAAGAAGCAGGGGTAAAATCCTGATCTATATTCTGATCATCTTTTAGATATTGATGACTGGTAACCGATTGAAACACAAGGTCATTCGATGAATGATCAACGACGAATGAATTGGATAGGATATCGCGTTTGTATGAGCTATAAAAGTCGTAATTAACAGGTGAAATTTCACCGGTTTTTATATCAATTTTAGCATAAGGGTAACCACCCTGATCACTATGTTCAAATCCGGAAGTAAATTGAAGTTTAGTATTCTCACCAGCATTGTGAACAAGTTTAATTCTGCCTCCGAAATATTTATCTTTATCAACAGGGGTATTTTCAAATTCATTTGTAAAATACCCACTATTTCTGCCATAAAAAGCAGAAACTGATAGTCCTGAATTAGCTCCTATAGATTGTGAATTAGAAACATCAGCTCTGAAAAGCCCATAGTTTCCACCTGTAAGAGAAAGTTTTGTTTCACGTTTTTCTGTTGGATCTTTAGTATAAACCTTAATCAATCCACCCATGGTATTGCGACCGTAAGATGTACCCTGTGGGCCACGAAGAACTTCAATTCTATCAATGTCATTAAATTCAAAATCAAAAGCTGATTTTTCAAAATAAGGAACATTATCAACATAAAGGCCAATTGAAGGAGAGTTAATTCTTGAACCGATTCCTCTAATGTAAACGGGAGATGTTAATCGTGAGCCATAATCAGGCATGAAAAAATTAGGTACATAGCCAACCAGATCTTTAAGTGATGATATACCGTTGTCTTCAATCGTTTTTGCTTTCATCAGTGATATAGATGCAGCAAGATTCTTGATCATTACACTATTTTCACGAGTTGATTTAACCACTATTTCATTTAGATCTATCTTTTTGATTTCCGATGAGTCATAAGAGGGAACCTGATATTGAGCTGAAACTGCAATTGTTAACATCAGGCATATTGAAAGCAGGAATAATATTTTTTTATTCATTGTTTTATAGGTTTGATTTTATACACTGATTTTGATAAGATTTAACTGAATTTTTCAGATACAGTTAAAATCTACTATATCTCCAAATTAAGGATAGAGATATAATTTCTTAAAAGAAAAGTAAATGCTAAATCAAACTGTGGGAGGACCTCGAAGAGTATTTTCAGATATAATTGATGCAGTAACAGGTGTTACAAAATCTGAAGTACTTATATTTTCTATATAGAAAAATACAGGGGCAATGGGATCAATCTGATTATCTGAAATTCCATCAAAGTGAATATCAAATAATGAAGCAAAAGAATTTTGATCAACATTCTGGAGTGTGCCAAAATCTTTACTGTTTACTGATGAATGGGTAAAACAAGCGGGGATAAGTATCTTACCCCAAATGCGGTTCTGATGGAAGTTAATCAGATTACCTAAATAAAACCAAAAAATAGCACCAGCCCAGAGCATTAAAAATGTTCTGTGTACTATATTTTTTATCCCGGTATGGTTCTTAACTTTCAACTTTTACATTTATTCGCTACAAAATTCAGAATTATTGTGAAACAAAAAACAATGTAGTTATCTTAATAAGTAAATTTATACTGATTCCAAATAAGTAATCTTCTGTATCATTGCAATTTGAGACCTTAAATTCTTGCAATTATCATTTAAGAGGAGCTTTGTACCTTATTGCTATACCTTCATTAAACTGTTAAATAAAATTCCACTGCATTCCTTTTGCACCCTGCTAATCAATAGTTTTACAGTTTTCTTATCAACAGGTTTATTCTACTCCTTCACAAAAGTACTACCATTTCAGGTGAAATTGACAATATTCCAAAGCTTTCCCGAAATCAGGAAATCTCAATTAATGCATCAACTTTTTTTAGTGCTTTTAATTAGAAATATAGTAGAACTGTTATAGATTCATTGTGCTTTACATCTCTTCAACATCCTTTTAACATCGGTTTAACTTCCGTTCAGCTTCTATTAGTAATAGATGCTATACTGATGGTATAAGGATGCTGAACGGATGTTAAACGGATGTTGAACTAATTAGTTCTTTAATAATTCCAAGATTGAATTGCATGCGATTTATTAATATACATGTAATTCTACAACATTAAGTTGTTACAGAACCATAAAGTTGAATAGGTGTTAGATTATTGTAACTGATTCAAACTAATCTAATAGCAAGGATGAATAATTTTTTCAGAGCCTTAATTGCAGGATATGGTGCAAAGAAATTGGGTGGTGGCTGTATTTCTACTATTCTTATTTTTATAATTATATGGATTATACTTGGGCAGTGTAGTTAACATTTGCATCAAAAGAATTCATACATATTTCCTGTCTGCGATAAGTACTTTATAAAATCCAAATAACTGATTACCAGAGAGGCTCTGTTATCATTTGGGTGAAAACTGATTTTGGATTGCGCTGAAAGATCCTTATCCAGGAAAAGATATACATGATGATCCTGATCATGTACAAGTCCGAATGGAGAAACTGATCCCGGTTTTAATCCAAGATACTTCTGCATACGCTGTTCTGATGCAAAAGTAAGTTTCCCTTGCTTCAAATATTTTTCAAGATCATGAATTCCGAGGTTCTTACGGTGATCAAAAATCACCAGATAATGCTTATTTCCCTTATGATTACGGAAAAGTAAATTTTTACAGTGTGTGGTATCCTTAATATCCTTCCAATATTGCACTGCTATTTCAATAGTAGGTGCAGGGGGATGTTCAAAATACTCATAACTTATATTTAACTGATTAAGAATCTTGTATACCAGGGGATCACCAATCATAGTTGGTTAAAGACTTTACTTTATTTATTAAGATTAGTATCTGATTAACTTGTTTATTCTGTGAATAGTAGCATCTTTACCAAGGACAGAAATAATATCTGCTATGCCCGGTCCGAATGCCGATCCAACTAAAGCAAGTCGTAAAGAATTCATAACCATACCCATATTAAGACCGGTATTATGAATAAACTCTTTTAAATCATGCTCAAGAACATCAGCAGAAAAATCCGATCTCTGTGATAAAAACTCTATTATTGTTTGAAGTATTGTAGGAGTTTCGATACGCCAGATCTTGTTTTTTAACTTCTCATCATAATCAACCGGTTCAATTAAAAAGAATTCAGCTTGCTCCCATAAGTCAGGTATAAGTGTTGCCCTTTCTTTAATAAGAGGGGCAATTTTTATTAGAAAGTTGATTTCAGTATCAATTCCTTTTCCTTTTGCTTGTGATTGTAAGATATGAGCAATTTGTAAGTCACTCAATGAAGAAAGATAGTGGTGGTTAAACCATCGTGCTTTTTCCGGGTCAAACTTAGAACCGTGTTTACCAACCCTTTCAAGAGAAAATTCCTGTATCAGTTCAGTAATACTAAAAATTTCTTTCTCAGTACCCGGGTTCCAACCCAATAATGCAAGCATATTAATAAAAGCTTCAGGCAAATAACCGGATTCACGATAACCTGACGAAATTTCATTAGACTTTGGATCAACCCATTTAAGCGGGAAAACAGGGAATCCTAATCGGTCACCGTCCCTCTTACTTAGTTTACCATTGCCATCAGGTTTTAGAAGTAATGGTAAATGAGCAAACTGTGGGGCTTCCCAATTGAAATACTCATATAAAAGGACATGAAGAGGTGCAGAAGGCAACCATTCTTCGCCACGAATAACATGGGTGATTTCCATCAAATGGTCGTCAACAATATTTGCCAGGTGATAAGTTGGCATTCCATCCGATTTAAACAGCACTTTGTCATCCAGCTTTGATGAGTTAACAATTACTTCACCTCTAATCAGATCATTGACAATAATTTCTTTGTCCTCAGGAATAAGTACTCTAATAACATAATGTTCTCCACTTTTAAGTTGACTTGTCACTTCATCTTTAGATAAAGTAAGCGAGTTTTTCATTTCTTTTCTTGAAATATGATCATATTGGGGAGTAGCAACTCCTTTAGAGATCATTTTATCACGCATTACGTCGAGTTCCTCGGGAGTATCAAAAGCGTAGTATGCTTTTCCTTCATCAATAAGCCTCGTGGCATATTCTGAATACAAATCTTTTCTCTCACTTTGACGATAGGGAGCATGTGGGCCACCAATGCCAACACCTTCATCATACTCTATACCGCACCACTTAAGTGATTCAATAATATATTCTTCTGCACCCGGAACATACCTGTTTTGATCAGTATCTTCTATCCTAAGCAGAAATTTACCGTTGTTTTTTTTCGCAAATAGATAATTGTATAAGGCTGTACGGACGCCACCTATATGCAGGGGACCAGTTGGACTTGGAGCAAATCTTACTCTAACTTCTTTCATAAATTGATTGTTGATGCAAAGATAGAAAACAAAAAATAGACAAAGGGGTTCTTTATTTTCTTATCACTTGTTAAACTTAATAGTTACTAATTTGAACCGATCTATTTTACGTAACTTTGTAGGTTGTCAATTTATATCTTTTAACTAAAACCGCAAAAAATGGGGCTTAAGGAAAAATCAAATTCTCCAGCACCAAAATACAGGGCAGGAAGGATATTCATATTCCCTCTACTCCTTTATCTATTGCTGGTATATCCGGTTCTTGGATTAATGATTCTTAAGAATTTTCCTTCCTTCAAAGACAGGGGAAGATTAAATTTTTCGAGGGAAGTTAATAAGGATACAATCAGCTCAAAACAAAACCTGGTTATCGAATATAATAAAGCCGAAAAGAGTGGATTAAAGGTAGTTAAGAGTGATGGAGATAGTATTAGAACGTCAATTGTCAGCCCTTCGGGTGGCAATGCCGATTCAGGAAACATATCAGGTTCCATTACTAAAATGTTTCAACTTGTTTTTTTATTTTGTGTCATTGCCGGTATAGTATTTAATTTGCCTTATAAGTTATATTTCAGAAGAAAGCGAAAAGGGAAAACAGTAAATAAGGCATTATACAGATATTGCAGGAGATTTCTCCTTAAAACCCCTTTGATTAATGCAGGAATTGTTTTTCTTGGCTTCACGATTATGCATGTAACCATGATCTTGCGAATACAGGATGGAGCTGGATTTGAAGACGATTTGAGTAGAAGATTATACACAAACTATCTGTTTATTTCTTTAGTAGCTTCATTACTAAGTATTTTATTTATCTATTTCTGGCAGAAGCATCTAGTTCATATTAAGTACATTGAACATATTTACTCGCGTGATGAGCTTCAAAACCGCATTTTTGGTAAGAACTCAGGGAAGATTAGAAACAGGCTTTATATCGCGAGTGCAATGACTACTCTTTTACCATTAACGATTGTGTTATTGTATCTGCTTCTGAGTTTAACTCCTATAAAGGATATGGGAAAAGTCTCTGATGGTGAGTTAAGAATAATGATGGGAAGGCTTGTGGATACTATGGGACCCGATGTAGATCTGCAAAATGAATTTGGCAAATCAAATCTTTATTACATAAGTGCACTTGATAATGTGCTTATGTTTGGAGGAATTATCAGTGGAATCATTGTAGCCTTCATTTACATCCTGTTTTTTGTGAGTTGGTCAACTGCTGACATTGTAAGGCCTGTTAATGAGCTAGTTAAAAATATGAGATTAACCAGCGAGGGCAAACTTGATAATTATACGATAGTGAGGACTAATGATGAGATCGGAGTCATGTCGGAAGGTTATAATTTAATGACTTCGCGACTGAGAGAATACATCTTCAAGATATCACAGATGAATGAAGCATATTCCAGATTCGTACCTAATCAATTTCTGGAGTTTTTGGGAAAGGAAAATTTTGTAGACATTCAATTAGGTGATCAGGTTCAAAAGGAAATGACAGTCCTTTTCAGTGATATCAGGGGGTTTACCGAATTATCCGAGGGACTCACACCTAAAGAGAATTTTGATTTTATTAATCATTATCTGGGTTACATGGAACCTGTTATCAGGAAAAATAATGGGTTTATTGACAAATTTATTGGTGACTCTATAATGGCACTATTTCATGAATCAGTTGACGATGCAATAGATGCTGCAATAGAAATGCGTAAAACTCTTAAGAAATTCAATTCCGACAGGAAAGATATTGGTCAGATAACTATTGATTCGGGGATTGGAATACACACCGGAAACCTGATGTTAGGCGTAGTAGGAGGGGAGGGTAGAATAGATGGTACCGTAATCTCTGATGCTGTGAATCTTGCATCACGATTAGAAGGTTTAACCAAAGTATATAAAACATCGATAATTATTAGTGAAGATACTTTAATCAAACTTAATAATCCCGGTAAATATAATTTCCGATTTCTTGATATTGCACGTGTAAAAGGCAAAAAGGAAGCTGTTTATATTTTTGAAGTATTAGATGGTGAACCTGAAGAAATCAGAATTCTAAAAACAGAGACAAAAGCACTATTCGGTAAAGGAATCGATGCTTATAAGAACCGAAATTTCAAAGAAGCAATTGATATTTTTAGTGAAGTTGTGAAGAGCAATCCTCGTGATGCCGCAGCAGCTTTTTATATCAACAGATGTAAAAATATTACAGGTAAACAACTACCTGACGACTGGAATGGAATAGAAATTTTTGATGCAAAGTAAATTAGTAGCCTTTATGCATCTGATAATTAATACACTAAAATAAGCTTTCGGAGAATAGCGTTATAATACAATTTAATTCTACTATTTGCATATCATGCACGATAACTATACAATCCTCATTGACAAACTTGATGCTTTCATTAAAAAGTATTATACTAATTTGCTTATTAAAGGTGTGCTATACAGTGCAGCCTTATTAGGAAGCTTCTTTTTGATTTTCGCTTTATTTGAATCACTTGTCTGGTTTTCAACTGTTGTAAGAACTATTATCTTTTATACTTATATCCTGAGTGGTCTGTATCTGCTAATCAGGTATATTTTTATACCAATATTGAAATTAAATAAGATTGGAAAAAGGATCTCTCATGAAATGGCAGCCAATGTTATCGGTAAACATTTCAGTGAAGTAAAGGATACTCTGTTAAATACCTTACAATTAAAGAAATTATCAGATGAATTGCCTGATAATTACGACCTTATCATTGCCAGTATAAATAATAAGTCTCAAAAACTTATTGATGTTCCGTTCCGATCAGCAGTTGATTACTCATCAAATAAGCGATATTTTTTCTATGCTCTTCCTCCATTATTAGTGATATTGATTTTATTAATAGCATCTCCAAAGATTCTAACTGAGCCAAGTAGCAGATTAATAAAGCATTCAGTCATTTTCGAGAAGCCACTACCATTTAAACTAACAATACTTAATAATAATCTAACCGCTGTACAACAAGAAGACTTTGTGCTCGAAGTAGTCGTCTCAGGTCCGGAAATACCATCAGAAATCGCACTCAGTATGGAGGGTAATGAGTACAGAATGCATCAGGATAATAAATTAAAGTACAGTTACACTTTTAAGAAAATTCAAAAGGACCAGGAGTTTAAACTGCTTGCTTCAGGATATTACAGTACTGACTATGTAATTACTGTTCTTCCTAAACCAATTATTCTTTCATATGATATCTCATTAGATTTTCCTGCATATTTAAACAGAAAAGCTGAAGTAATTTCAAATGTTGGTGATATTAATGCTCCACAAGGGACGATACTCACCTGGAAATTCTATACAAGAGATGCCGATAAGGTTATTTTCAAGCTGGGAAATGAAGTTCAAAGCCTTAATTCCAATAAGTCAAATGCATTCAGTACGAGTCATAAATTAATGAAAGGAACTGAAATAATTGTCAATAGTAAGAATCGTTACATGACAAATAATGACTCGTTAAAGTTTTATGCTAATGCAATACTGGATGTTTATCCAACTATAAATATTGACCAATACAAGGACAGTATTTATGATAACAGACTCTATTTTAGAGGATTAATTAGAGATGACTATGGATTTAGGAATCTGGAGTTTCACTTATTAAAAGGTGAAACGAAAGAATCAAATATTTCTACTCAGGTTCCTATACAGAAAAATGTAACGGAACAAGATTTCTATTACTATTTTGATCTTCTTTCAATAGGACTTGATCCTGGTCAGGAGGTGAAATATTATTTCGAAGTATGGGACAATGATGGTGTAAATGGTAGTAAATCAGCCCGTTCGCAGGAAATGAGTTTCAAGATACCAACACTTGCTGAAACTAAAAAGATGGTAAATGAATCTCAAAAGGAGATAAAAGATGACTTCAGTGAAAGTATAAAAGAAGCCAAGGCAATACAAAAGGATGTAGAAAAACTGAAGCAGAGTTTAATTGACAAAAAAGATCTTAATTATCAGGATAAGAAGCAAATTGAGGATCTAATTCAGCGTCATAATGATCTTAAGAACAAAATAGATCAAATGCAGCTTGAAAATAAGCAAATGAATTCAAAAGAATCTCAAATAAAAAAATTGGATGAGAATGTAATTGAAAAGCAAAAACAACTTGAGAAGCTCTTTGAGGACATTATGACCGATGATATGAAGGAGATGTTTAAGGAACTTCAGAAGATGATAGATGACATGAATAAGGATAAGGTAAAGGATGTTTTAGAAAAAATTAAATTAAAATCCGAAGATATAGAAAAAGATCTTGACAGGAATCTTGAGCTCTTTAAGCAATTAGAGTTTGATAAAAAGTTAACTGAATCAATTGATGATTTAAAAAAACTTGCTGAGGAAGAGAAACAACTTTCGAATGAAACATCACAGAGTTCTAAGAAGGAAACAGAGAAACTTGATAAGGACCAACAAGACATTAAAGAGAAATTTGATGACATCAATAAAGATCTTCAGGATTTACAGCAGTTAAATAAGGAACTTGAGAAACCAAATGACTTTAAAACACCGGAAGAAGAAAAGAAAGATGCTGAAAATGAAATGAACGAGAGTAGCAAAAGTCTTAAGCAATCACAAATGAAAAAGGCTTCTGATCACCAGAATAAAGCATCTGATGCGATGCAAAAAATGAGTAATCAGCTATTTGAAATGCAGCAGGAAATGGAGGATGAGCAATTAGGGGAAGATGCAGATGCTTTAAGACAAATATTAGAGAATTTGGTAAAGATTTCTTTTGATCAGGAAGATCTAATGAATAAAGTAAAGAGCATGAACCGTGCTGATCCTAAATATCCGGGTACAATAGAAGAACAAAAGAAGATACGCGACAACTTGCAAATGGTTGAAGATTCACTCTTGGCACTTAGCAAAAGGCAGGCGATGATAGAGAATTTTGTTAACCGTGAAATCAGAGACATAAATACAAACACTGATATGGTTATGCAGGCAATGCAAAATAGAGCAATTGCTATGGCTAATTCTAAGCAGCAATATGTGATGACTTCTGTTAATAATCTTTCACTCTTACTATCTGAAGCATTAAAGAACATGGAACAAAACATGAGCATGTCAGCTTCAGGCAAATCAGGAAAGAGTAATCCTAAACCGGGGCAAGGCAAAAATTCAATGAAATCAATGCGTCAAATGCAAGAAAAACTCAACCAGCAGATGGAAGAATTGCGTAAAGGGATGGAGAAGAAGCCTGGTGAAGGGAAAATGGGTGAGTCAGGAAAAATGAGTGAACAACTCGCACGAATGGCAGCACAACAGGAAGCGTTGAGAAAAATGCTTAATGACTATAGTGAAGAGTTACAAAAACAAGGCGATGTAAATCAGCAAGGTATTCAAAAGATGCTTCAGGAAATGGAAAAGACTGAAACCGATTTGGTGAATAAACGTATTTCACAAGAAACTATGAAGCGTCAGCAAGAAATACTTACGCGTTTGCTAGAGTCTGAAAAGGCCGAAATGAAAAGAGACCAGGATGAACGCAGGGAATCAAATGAAGGGAAAGATATTCCAAGACCCGATCCCGCTAAATATTTTGATAGTATCGGTTTGCCAACCAAAGAAACCGAACTAATAAATACTATTCCACCATCCTTTAGAAGTTATTACCGAAATAAAGTAAATAGTTATTTCATTCAGATGCCCTCTAATAAATAAACTACTATGAGCATCAATTTTTTTTCAGAAGATATTGCTTTCGAACTTGAGAATAAACAGACTATTATTAGATGGATTAATCAAGTAATCGAGGATCATAAATCATCACTTGGAACAATCAATTATATTTTTTGTAATGATGAATATCTGTTAAGGTTAAACAAACAATATCTTGATCACGATACTTATACTGATATAATAACTTTTGATTATAGCACTCCTAAAGTTTTAAGTGGCGAAATATACATTAGCATTGATAGGGTAGAAGAGAATTCTATTAAATTTAAAAGTACATTTCTAAACGAATTGCACAGAGTAATTATACATGGTATACTCCATCTAACCGGACAGGGAGATAAAACCGAGAAAGAAAGTAAGATAATGAGGAGTAAGGAAGATCATTATCTCAATCTTATAGATTCAAAATAAACCTTGGCAAGCGTTTTAAAAGGAGTAGCTGTATACCTATGTGCTACAATACAGCAAAACCCACCCTTCATTATATTTAGTTTTACTATCCGGTTATAACAACAACATTCAAGGTTGTTATAAAATTCAATAATCCTATTGAATCTAGTATTTTCGTAAATTTGCAAGCTTAAAAAAAGAATTTTTATTCCGCATCGGAATAAAATTGTTCCACGTGAAACGATAGAGATGTTTAAAGAATATGACATAATAGTTGTCGGTGCTGGTCATGCAGGTTGTGAAGCAGCTGCTGCTGCAGCTAACCTGGGTTCATCAGTCCTTCTGATAACAATGAATATGAGTCAAATGGCGCAGATGTCGTGCAACCCGGCAATGGGTGGCATTGCAAAAGGGCAGATAGTGAGAGAAATTGATGCTTTGGGAGGCTACTCAGGAATAGTCACTGATAAAACAATGATACAATTCAGAATGCTCAATAAATCAAAAGGGCCTGCAATGTGGAGTCCAAGAGCACAAAGCGACCGGATGAGATTTTCTGAAGAGTGGAGATTAACATTAGAATCTATTCCTAATCTTGATTTTTGGCAAGATACCGTAACAGAAGTCATGGTAAAGAATGACCAGGTAACAGGTGTTAAGACCTCAATGGGGCAAACTATTTATTGCAAAGCCATTGTATTAACAAATGGAACTTTTCTTAATGGAATCATTCATATAGGCCTTAAGCAATTTGGTGGCGGAAGAATGGGCGATAAGTCATCACTGGGATTAACCGAAAGCTTAAAATCTATTGGATTCGAATCAAAGCGCTTAAAAACGGGAACCCCGGTAAGAGTAGATGGCCGATCTATTGACTTCTCCAGAATGGAAGAGCAAAAAGGCGATGAAATGCCAGGTAGATTTTCATTCACTGAAACTCCGGTTTTAACTGACCAAAGAAGCTGCTATATCACCTATACTAATCAAAAAGTTCACGATACTTTAAGAGAAGGTTTCGATGAGTCGCCAATGTACTCTGGTAGAATAGCAGGCCGCGGTCCAAGATATTGCCCTTCCATCGAAGATAAAATAGATCGTTTCAGTGATAAATTGCGTCACCAATTATTTGTTGAGCCAGAAGGGTGGAATACTATAGAGTACTATGTTAACGGATTTTCTTCATCATTACCTGAAAGAATTCAATTTAAGGCATTGAAGTTGGTTCCCGGATTTGAGAATGTAAAGATATTCCGACCTGGTTATGCTATTGAATACGATTACTTCCCCCCGTATCAGCTTAAACCAACTCTGGAAACTCACTTAGTACATAATCTCTTTTTTGCCGGCCAGATTAATGGTACTACCGGTTATGAGGAAGCAGCAGCACAAGGACTAATGGCAGGTATTAATTCACATTTATCAATTGTTGAAAAAGAGCCATTCATTTTATCCCGATCACAGGCTTATATCGGAGTATTGATAGATGATCTTATTACAAAGAGTATTGATGAGCCTTACAGGATGTTTACCTCGCGCGCAGAATATCGTATCTTATTACGTCAAAATACTGCAGATTTAAGACTAACTCCTCTTTCTTACCAAATTGGTCTTGCAGATGCTGAAAGGATGCAAATGGTAGAAAAGAAGAAAATATATATAAATGAGTTACTAGAGCTCATAGATTCTATCTCACTACAGCCTTCTGAAGTAAATCAATTGCTTGAAGATTCCAATACACCTTCGATATCACAGAAGACTAAATTTAGTGCCATATTACTTCGTCCGCAAATCAGTTTAATTGAGCTTTCTAAAATAAGTGATGCAATAAAGGCCAAACTCTTATCTATGGGAAGTATCGCAAATCAGATAATGGAAGAGGTTGAAATTTTGGTTAAATACGGTGGTTATATTGATAAGGAAAAAAGTTTGGCTGATTCATTGTCTGAATATGACAATATTCCCTTAAAAGCAAACTTTGATTACAATTCTCTCGTATCTTTGTCATATGAAGCACGTGAGAAACTTATCAAACAGCGACCGTCAACTATTGGACAAGCTAGTAGAATAAGTGGAGTTTCTCCAGCTGATATTGCCGTGTTAATAGTTTATTTGACCCATTAATCTAAATGTTTCACGTGGAACAATCACAATTATCTGAGAATAAAACTTGCCCTTCTTGTGGACATCAAAATTACGTAACCTATTTAGAGTTAACTGATTACTTTCTAACAAAGGAAGATTTTTCAATTCTTAAATGCTCTAATTGTGGGTTACTGATAACTTATCCCCAACCCATTGAAAATGAAATAGGGAAATATTACAAGTCCACCGAATACATTTCTCATAACACAGGTAATAGGGGAGTAGGTTATTATATTTATGATCTGATCAGGAGAAAAACCCTTGCATCAAAGCTTCATCTATTAAAGAAATATTCAAAAGGGAATTTGCTTTTAGATATTGGATGCGCTACTGGTGTGTTTTTGAATCACTGTCGCAAGCATGGTTTTCAGGTAGAAGGAATTGAACCCGATAATAAAGCAAGACAATATGCTTTAGAGCACTACCATCTTCCGGTTAAGGATGTAAATTCTCTAAATGAGTATAACAAGAAATCCTTTGACGTCATAACGATGTGGCATGTCCTGGAACATGTTGCAGACCTTAATGAAAGAATGTCGGTTGTTAGAGATATTATGAAAGATACTGGAACACTATTTGTAGCACTTCCTAATCCTGCATCTTATGACGCCAAATATTTTGGTAAATATTGGGCTGCTTATGATGTACCCCGTCACTTATTTCATTTTACTAAAGATTCTTTTACTGCATTGAGTGAAAAATATGGGTTTAAAATTATTAAAGTTTTACCAATGATTTACGACTCTTACTATATTTCACTTCTTAGTGAAAAATATAAAAATGGTAACAGTTCGTATCTTAAGGCACTATTACTTGGTATGAAATCAAACTCCTATGCAAGAAAACACGATACTAACTATTCAAGTTTAATATATATCTTAAAGAAAGTTTAATTATAGTTGATATTTACATTTTTGCTTTAATGTCATTTCTTTTGAAATATAGTCAGTAGTATTCCACTGGAAATATTTTTCATTAATCCAACTAATAAAAAGTCATGACTATTTATAAAAGATTTAGAATCTCCATTGTTTTCTTTTCTTTAGCAGTTATTACTTGCCTCATTATTGCATTAATATTTGGGATTATACGGAATTATAACTCTCCCTCTACAAAAATTGCAGAATTCAATTTAGCTCTTAATCACAGATACTCTCAAAGTCAAAAGCTGTTACAAAACATTAGTAATGAATTTGTAAATCCATCTTTTGATGAGCTTCATAAATTATCTAAAAATCTTCCCCCTTCAGTAAGCCTATTTGTATTACAAGACGATAAGCTTATTTTTTGGTCAGACAATTCAATTCCCTTTAATCAAAATATTATTAGGCCGAGAATATTCAAATCATCAAATGGGTACTATCAACAGAACAGAATTGAAAAAGGGAATTACTTATATATATTATTGGACTTAATTAAATATGACTATCCATATCAAAACGACTACCTAAAATCAAGTTTCAACCCTATTTACAATTTGAGTGCTGATATTGAAATAAGTCTGAATCCATTAGATTATAAAATAACTGATCAGAAAGGTGAAACATTACTTTATGCAGATTCAAAGAAAAATCAGCAATTGTCTGGTGAACAAGAGTTTCTCCTATATGGACTGTTTTTACTTGCATTTGTTCTTTTAATCTTGTCAGTATATAACTACCTTCATAAAATTAGGATTTCAAAAGTTCCTATGGTTATTCTATTGGTGGTAACCACAGTAGTTATAAGGATTATTCAGTTCACATATAATATTCCTTCTTTTTTTAATGATTTTGATTTATTTAGTCCTCTAAATTATGCTTCATCACCATTTTTGCCTTCATTAGGGGATCTGTTGACCAATGTTTTCTTATTTACTATAGTAAGTTTCCTAGCTTACCGGTCACTTAAAAGTTATAGAATAAATTCACAAAAGCCATTACTATTAAAAGTTATACTCATACTCGTACTATTTGCATTAATCACCGCTCTATACTATTTCAGCCTCTATCTTCTTGATACGTTGATCATTAATTCATCCTTTGAATTAAATCTTTCAAAAATCTTAGATTTCTCACTTTATAGCCTTTTAGCCTATTTTGTGATTGCTATGATTTTGCTGAGCTTGTTTTATTTCTCATTTATATCAGTACGGTTCTCAGTCAATTTAATTAATAGCAAAGTATTTTTCCCAGCCTTTATTCTTTCTAGTACACTGGTTTGGTATTTATTTAACCGGAATGGCTTATATTCTCCTCAATGGCAGGAACTGGTGCTATTTTTAATTTACGTCGGTTTGGTAATAGCAATTGTAACCAAAAAGCTACTATTTCCACATGTAACTACTACCACCTTATTAATATTAATCCTGACATCCATTTCAACCTTTTGTCTCTATCACAATAATAGATCAAAAGAATACGAAGAAAGAAAAATGATGGCTATCAGGCTTTCATCAGAACAGGACAAGATTGCAGAATATTTATATTCAGATTTTGAGAAGTCCATTTTAGCCGATACTACTCTCTACAACTATTTCATGAGTGCATGGTACGATCCTAAACAAGAAGATTTATGTATCAAATATTTGGAAACTCATTATTTTAACGGTTATTGGTCAAAATACAATGCTCAAATTACATTATGTTATCCCGATAAACGATTGTCTCTTAAACCATCAGATATCATTATAGGTTGCAGTGAATATTTCAATGGAATTATAAATAATATTACTGAAAAAACCGGTAATAAGAATTTATATTATATACGTGATTCTTACGGCGTTAATAATTATATAGCGCGAATTCCAGTATTTCATGCCTCCTTTCAAAAAGAAACTGCTTCGATTGTTATAGAATTCACTCAAAAATATGTGCCAAAAGGTTTAGGCTATCCCGAATTGTTACTGGATAAGTCATTTGTTTCTTTTAATGATATGAGTGCCTATTCTTACGCAATTTATTCAAATGGGGAACTGATTAAAAATGTTGGTGATTATTCGTACAGCATATCTGAGGATCCTTTTCTTTCATATAAACGAGACTACAATTTCTTCGATAAAAATGGATATAACCATTTATACCATATTGTAAATAACAGTACATCAATTATAATAAGCAGTAAAAATCTCACATTACTTGATAAGATTGCACCCTTTACTTATCAACTAATTTTCCATGTAATATTGATTTTTATATTAACGACACTATATCGATTCAGACTGACAAACAGAAAGTACCCTGACCTTAAGTCGCAATTACAAATAATGTTAGTTGCAATTGTTCTATTTTCTTCAATTATCACAGGTTCTACTACTTTGCATAATATTACGAGTCTTAATGAGAAAAAGAATAAAGACATGTTGAGTGAAAAGGCACACTCTGTTCTTATTGAGATTGAGCATAAACTTGATACCGTTCAGAATATCAATGTCATTAATCAAACTTATCTGCAAGAATTACTTACTAAATTTTCATTAGTGTTTTTTAGTGATATCAATCTTTTCACTACAAAAGGTAATCTATTGGCAACCTCACGACCAGAGATATTTAATGAAGGATTACGATCAGAGTATATGAGTCCTGAAGCCTTCAATGAAATAGCAATTAATCAACGAACTTTCTTTGTAACGAATGAACAGATTGGAAGTTATAGATATTTATCAGCTTATATCCCATTCAGAAACAAGAACAATAAATTAATAGCTTATGTTAATTTACCATTCTTTGCACGTGAACATGAGTTGAGACAAGAGATTTCATCCTTCCTGGTCACTTTCGTCAATGTATATATCATTTTAACCGCTTTTGCAGTGTTTATATCGCTTATTGTAGGAAACTATGTTACGAGGCCTTTGCAACTCATACGCGACCAATTTAGCCATGTAAAGCTCGATAAGAAGAATGAAAAGATTGAATATACTCGTCATGATGAGTTAGGCAACCTGATTAATGAATACAATTTAATGCTTGAAAAACTATCTGAAAGTGTTGATAAATTGGCTCAATCTGAACGTGAGAGTGCATGGAAAGAAATGGCACGACAGATAGCACATGAAATAAAGAATCCTTTAACACCCATGAAGTTGAGCATTCAACATCTGTACAGGTCATGGCATGATAAAGCACCTGATTGGGAGTCAAGACTTGAGAAGACAACCACTTCTATTATTCAGCAGATTGATTCATTGGCAGCTATAGCTTCAGCATTCTCTGACTTTGCTAAATTTCCTGCTCCTGCAAATGAGAAAATAGAAATTAACCACCTTATTAAGGAGATTGTTGATTTGTTTACACCACAAACTGAATTCAGTATTTCTTTTAGCCATCCTGAAACTCCCTTATTTGTTTTTGCTGATAGAAAGCAAATAACCAGAGTAATGGTGAATTTGCTAAATAATGCTATACAGGCTATCCCTGCAGATAGGAATGGTCAAATAGACATTATAGTAGATTCCTCTGAACAGGAAATACACATTTATGTAAAAGATAATGGGATAGGTATTCCTGATCAACAAAAATCCAGAATATTTTCACCTAATTTTACAACCAAATCAGGAGGGGCCGGATTAGGATTAGCTATGGTTAAAAACATTATAAATAATGCAAACGGTAGTATTTCATTCACATCTGATCCTTATGGTACCATCTTTGAAATACATCTTCCTTCAATAACCTCTGAAACTTAAACCTGACTTGAATCCTTTTAAGAAATTGGCGGGACAGACTGCTATTTATGGATTACCAACTATAGTTGGCCGTTTACTCAATTATCTGCTTGTCCCTTTATATACAAGAGTCTTTATTCCTGCAGAGTATGGCGTAGTTACAGAAATCTACGCTTATGTAGCATTCCTTTTTGTTGTATTGACATATGGAATGGAAACAGCTTATTTTAGATTTTCAACTAACCGGAGTGATAAAGATAATGTTTACGCTACTTCCTTATTCTCATTATTAATTAGTTCGATTCTCTTCATTGTAATAGTCTGTTCAGCATCCCGTTCAATCTCAACAGCAATGGGTTATGCTAATCACATAGAATATATAAAATGGTTTGCACTTATCCTTGCAGCAGATGCAATTAGCAGTATTCCATATGCTCACTTGCGTTTATTAAACAAACCCATAACTTTTGCTATTGTTAAAATTACCAATATTGTAACAAACATTGGTTTTAATCTAATATTTATAGTCGTTATTCCTTATCTTTTAAAACATTACCCATCTATTTCTGAATCAGCATTCCTAAAACTAATTTATAACCCTGAAATAGGTGTTGGTTATATTTTTATTTCTAACCTTATTGCAAGTGTGGTTACTTTGATTATGCTATTGCCTGTTATGCTCAAAGTCAAACTCAAACCCGATCTTTCTCTTTTAAAAACCATGTTGAAATATAGCTGGCCCCTTTTGATCTTTGGTTTTGCAGGAATAATAAATGAAACATTCGATCGGGTTATTTTGAAATACATGTTACCCGCTAATGTAAACGCAATGGCCCAGTTAGGAATATACGGTGCGTGTTACAAAGTCTCTATTTTAATGACTCTATTTATTCAAACATATCGTTATGCAGCTGAACCTTTTTTCTTTGATCATTCAGGTTCAAAAAATGCTAAGGTTACTTATGCACGACTCATGCATTACTTCATAATCGTATGTTTGATTATATTTCTCCTTATAATGCTGAATCTTGATACAGTATTACTCTTCATTGGCAAAGAATATAGGGAAGGTGCTGCTGTAATTCCAATATTATTATGGGCTAATCTCTTTCTTGGAGTATTCTATAATCTAAGTGTCTGGTTTAAACTAACAGATAAAACAGGTATTGGAGCAATGATCTCTGTTGCAGGAGCCACTCTAACGCTTATTCTTAACTTTTTACTTATACCTATTATGGGATACATGGGTGCTGCATGGGCTACCTTTGCCTGTTATCTTTTTATGATGATCTTATCATGGTTCCTTGGTCAAAAATATTATGCTATAAACTATGATCTTAAATCAGCAGGATTTTATGTAGCACTCACAATGGCAATTTATTCATTATCTTTCCTAACAAATAATTTAGATCATTCTTTCAAATATAGCCTCAATTTCGTGCTTTTGGTATCCTTTCTGTTGATTATATATTTAAAAGAAAGGAAACATCTGAGGAGAGTCAATATAAAAGGCTGAATGTTATAGATTATAATGTTTATTTTTGCGAAATTAAACATGCTTCTTTACCGTTATCACTTAATTAAGCTTTAAAATCTATGCAGATAAGAATTGTTAATAATTCAAGAAATGATAATCCTTCTTATGAAACAAGTCATTCGGCCGGGATGGATATAAGAGCTGAACTAAATGAACCGGTTACAATAAAACCTCTTGAAAGAGTTTTGATTCCAACGGGGTTATATATAGAATTACCTGAGGGTTTAGAGGCTCAGATCAGACCTAGAAGTGGTCTGGCTGCTAAGTCAGGAATCACTGTTCTAAATTCACCGGGTACCATTGATGCTGATTACAGGGGAGAAATCAAAATTATTCTTGTAAATCTTTCCAGTCAATCTTTTGTTGTAAATCACGGCGACAGAATCGCTCAAATGATAATTGCACGACATGAAAAAGCTGAATGGTTGGTAACTGAAAAACTAAACGGAACAGAACGTGGCGCAGGTGGTTTCGGTCATACCGGTGTTAAATAATACTTTTTAGATAGCTGATTAGAAAAAATGAAATTATACTTAAACCTAAAATTCTTAATTCTTTTACTCTTACCGATTACCCTTTATTCACAAGAAATACCTGAAGGTGGAGAAGAAACGGTAACCAAGGAGCAGGCACGTGTATTCAAAGATACTAAACGGGTAGAATCCCTGTTTTTTGATGCTAACAGAGCCAAAATTACTGATAATCCAGGTGAAGCGATGCATCTGTTCAAGCAGGTACTGGATATTGACCCTTCGCACGATGCTTCCTGGTATGAAATTGGACTTCTATATTATGAGCAGAGGGATATAAATAACTCTATAAAGTACATTTCTAAGGCATATGAACTTGATCAGTCAAATAAGTGGTATGCTATTACTTTGGCAACTTTGTATTCACAAAATTCTCAGTTCGAAGATGCTTTAAAGATTTACGAGAAACTTCATAAAAATAATCCTCTTGATCATACATACTCAATGGAACTGGCTAATCTCTATCTAAAGACAGATAAACCTCAGGAAGCATTGAAAATTTATGATGAAATAGAGCAAAAAGAAGGTATTTCAGAGGAGATCTCATTGCGGAAACATCATATCTATCTTTCTGAAGGTAAGAAGAAGAAAGCGCTTGAAGAGATAGAAAATTTAGCTGCTGCTAACCAATATGATACACGTATTCAGTCATTACTTGCTGAATTTTACATGCAGAATGGAATGGAAGATAAGGGTTTTCAGACGTATGAAAAGATACTAAAGAATGATCCTGAGAATCCATATATAAACATTTCATTAGCTGATTATTATAGAAAAAAGGGTGATTTAAAGAAATCCGTTGAATTCTTAAAAAAAGGATTTGCAAATCAGTATCTTGATGCTTCAACCAAAATGCAAATCTTAAGTACTTATTATTCTCAAACAGGGAATTATGATGGCATTGAAAGTGATATAAGTGACATTTCAGCAATACTTGTTGAGCAACACCCTTATGATCCACAAGTATTAGCCTTTAGAGCTCAGATGTTGGCGATGCAGGAAAAGTATCCTGAATCTCTTGAGTTATTCAAGAAGGTAAGTGAACTTGATCCTGGGAAGTACGAAGTTTGGGAAAATATCCTTAGAATTACAGCTCTAATGGAAAGATACGATAGCCTAATAATCAGCAGCAAAAAAGTAATAGAGCTGTTTCCGGTTCAACCAATGCCTTATTATTTCAATGCAGTTGGAAATATTATGCTTGAAAACTACAATGAAGCAATTACTTCATTGAACACAGGCATTAAACTTGTTTTTAATAATAATCCTTTAATGGCTGATTTCTATAGTATGTATGGTGATGCTCTCTATAAACTTAAAAAGAATGCTGAAGCTTATAGCGCTTATGATAATGCAATAAAATATAACCCCGAAAATTCTCTTGTTCTAAATAATTATGCTTACTACCTTTCACTTGACAATAAGGATTTGGATAAAGCAGAAAGGATGGCCACTAAAGCAAATGAATTATCGCCTGATAATCCAACATATCTTGATACGCATGCATGGGTTTTGTATAAGAAAGGCCAATATACAGATGCTCTTTTACTGATGGAGAAAGCAATTAAACTGGAAAAAAATCCTTCAGGTACTGAATATGAACATTATGGTGACATTCTTTATAAATTAAATCAACCAGATAAAGCACGTGAATGGTGGGATAAGGCCACACAAGCAGGTGATGGTTCTAATTTACTACCTCAGAAAGTGAAAGATGGCAAATTGTATGAATAGAATTAAACCTATACTATTTTGGTTAGTTACTCTTCAGGTAATATTATTTACTTCATGTAGTCCAACACGAAAAATAATAAAAGAACCTCTTAAAACTGAAGGTACAGAGTTTCTCCTTAAGAATCTAAAGACAAACGAGTTGAATTATAATTTTTTGTCAGCGAAATTTAATTCAACTTTTGCACAGAATAAAAAGGAGAATCAGATAACAGGTCAAATCAGGATAAAACGTGATAGTTTAATCTGGATATCAATTTCTCCCTTAATGGGTATAGAAATGGCACGTATCCTCATTTCGAATGACTCAATCTGGTATGTTAACCGTATTGAAAATACTTATTTTACCGGTACCTTTGACTATATTAATAAGATCATTAACAGTACTCTCGACTTTGATATGCTTCAATCATTCCTGACAGGTAATGATTTCTCAAGATATGAGAATACTTCCTTTAGAAGCGGGATAGACAATAATGAATATACCCTTGTAACATCAAATCGGAGAAAACTTAAAAAATATATTAAAGGCAATAGTGAAATTAACATTCCAATTCAACATATTTGGTTAGATCCACAAACCTTTAAGATTTCTAGAATTATGATTCGTGAAGCTGAATCTAATGGAAGAAAGGTTATTGCTGATTACACTCATAACCTGATATCAGGTCAATTAGTCCCTGTTTCCATTAAATTAGATATTGAAATGAACGATAACAAGACTTCAATGGATATTAACTATTCAAAAATTGTGATAGGTGAATCATTGCAGTTCCCATTTAAAATACCAGCTAATTACAAACGCGTTCAAAACTTTTAATAAGGCAACAAAATGAATTATTTTACAGCTTCAGGGAAACATAAATATTGCGTTTTCTTGATATTCTCAATTATTATTGTTGCAAATGTTCATGTAAGTGCGCAGGACAAAAAAAGTCAGTTACAGGCTAAGAAAGCAAAGATTGAAGAAGAAATAAATTATACCAATAAGTTACTCTCCGAAACAAAAAAGACGAAGCAAGCTTCGTTAAATCAGCTCGTTCTGCTAAATAAAAAGATTTCAAAGAGACAGGAATTAATAAATGAAATCAGTAGCGAAATTCAACAAATAGATACAAGAATTAAACACTCAAATGATACAATTAATGAGCTTACTGAGAACATTAAGATGTTAAAAGAGGAGTATGCCCGTATGATTTATTACGCGCAGAAAAATAAGAATTCATACACAAGGTTAATGTTCATTTTTTCTGCTGAAAGCTTTAATCAAGCTTATCAAAGATTAAAGTATTTTCAGCAGTACAGCAGTTATCGTGAAAATCAGGTACGAATAATTAAAGAAACTCAGGCCATTCTTGCTGAAAAAGTTAATTTGCTTGAAAAGCAAAAGAATGAAAAGATGAATTTAAAATCATCTGAAGAAAGTGAAAAACAAAAACTCTCAAAAGAAAAGACGCAACAGGATCAGACTGTTAGAAAATTATCACAGAAAGAACGTGAATTATTAAAGAAACTTAGAGAAAATGAACGAGCAGCTAAAAAACTGCAGAAGGCTATTGAAAACTTAATTGCTGAAGAGATTAGAAAGGCAAGTGAAGCAGCAAAAAAGGGTGGTACAAAACCTACACCATCAAATACTTTTGGATTGACACCATCGGAGATGAAGCTATCTTCCACTTTTGAAGGTAGCAAAGGGAGTTTACCCTGGCCAACTGAAAGAGGTGTTATTTCAGCAACATTCGGTGAACATCCTCATCCGGTTTTAAAAGGCATTAAAACAAAAAATAATGGTGTAGATATATCGTCTTCATCAGGAAGCAGTGCAAGAGCGGTTTTTGATGGTGTTGTAACATCTACAATGACTCTGCCAAATTATAATAATGTGGTAATTATCAGGCATGGTGAATTCCTTACAGTATATTCAAATTTAGGTCAGCTGTTTGTAAAGAAAGGTGACAAGGTAACTACAAAGCAGAAAATTGGAACTATTGAAACTGATGATACAGGAAAAACTAAGCTGCATTTTGAACTATGGAAAGGTAAGGTACTTCAGAACCCTGAAGCTTGGATTATGAAATTGCGTTAAAATCAGCAAATTAAAATAAATATTTCTTTACCAAAACCGACAGGAAATAACTATTTTTGTAGTCTAAATACTAGAAGACATGACATCATTTGTATTATTGGGAGTCATTGGACCATGGCAAGCAATAGCAATTATTGCTGTTGCACTTTTATTATTTGGTGGAAAGAAAATTCCTGAATTAATGAAAGGTCTCGGTAAGGGAATAAAAGAATTTAAGGAAGGAATGAATGGTTCTGCTGAAGAAACTAGTAAAGAAGATCCAAAAGAAAAGATTTAACTATAAAAAAGCCTGTATAATTACAGGCTTTTTTGTGGAGCGTAGGGGAGTCGAACCCCTGACCTTTAGACTGCCAGTCTAACGCTCTAGCCAACTGAGCTAACGCCCCGTATTGAGTGTTTCAAGGGCTGCAAAAATAGAAAATTCTTCGTTCATTATAACTATTTTGTAATCAATTTAGAAAGAAAATAATAAAGACTTTCGTATAAATATGGATACTTTACGCTTGTTTACTGCCATTCACATTGTCCCGGATGATAATTTTAGCATGATCTTCAACGGCCTTAAACAAACATTAGATTATAACATAATCAAGTGGGTAGATCTTAATAATCTGCATATTACATTACGTTTCTTTGGCGATACAAATCCCGAAGATCTACCTGTAATTATTTCGGCTCTTGAAAAAGCAAAAGATAAAATTCAACCATTTGATTTAACCTTAGAAAAAACAGGAATATTTGGCAGTAGGTATGATCCAAAAGTTATTTGGTTTGGTATTGAAAAAAATCCATCTCTGCTTAATCTTCATTCTAATATTACTAATGCTCTTGCTGAAGTAGAATACTTTGCTGATAGACAGAACTTTGTCCCTCATTTAACAATTGGACGAATAAAAGAAATCAGAGATAAGCAGTTCTTTCAACAGATAATTGATCGTTTTAGCGACGTTAAATTGATAACACAAAAAATCGATCAGTTCTCACTCTTTCAAAGTGAGTTAAAAAAAGAAGGTCCAATACATACATGTATTGAAACCTTCAATCTCTTATAATTTTTACTCTTTTAACTGCAGAAAAAGAACTAATTACCTCTCCTGATAAATTTCAGTTTCCTTTTTAGTGTTTTTCTGTTTATTGAGAATAACCCTCTCAATAATGTAATCAATTATCAGAGCTAACCCTCCAAATAGTGTTACAAATGAAAAATAAGCCGGCTCTTGTTCCATTCTACCAGTTGAAACAAGAATGTTGGCGAGTAAAATACCCAAACCTACACCCGTTAGCAACAAACCATACTTGAGCGTTGAAAATTTATTATCGGCTCTTTCAAAACTTCGTGGGTCTAAACCTCTTTCCAATAAGGCCATTCGTTCTCTTTTACGGATTGCAAGAAATACAATTCCATATATAGTAGCGAATATAACAGCAGGAATCAGAACATCATTCATAGCGGCTAATATTTAATTGTTTTGATCTTTTGACGCATTTATTTATAGAAGGTTACAGTATTTATTAATTACTTTTGTTTAGAATCTTGGGGCTAGAACTATTACTATTTAATAACCACCATGTTTAATGTAACCAAATAACGCTTTTAACGTCTAAATTTCTGTATGAAGATCTACGACGAAGCAAATGTTATACATCAGGTACTGATTGGCAATACAAGTGCTTATAAATCATTGGTTGATGCTTACAAAGATCTGGTATTCGTATTAGTTCTTAAGATAGTTAGAAATCGTGAAGAAGCTGAAGAAGTAAGTCAGGATACATTTCTAAAGGCATACCATTCATTAGCTTCTTTTAAGAATGAATCAAAATTTTCAACCTGGATATATAAAATAGCTTATAATGCAGCAATATCAAGAATACGAAAGAAAACATTAATTACTTCTACTATTGATGATTACGTTGTTGAAAATTATAGCATAGACACATTACAGGAAAATCTTGAAGCAATTGATGAAAATGAAAGAATAAGTTTATTAAAGCAGGCTGTATCAAAGCTCAGCCAAGATGAACAACTACTAATAGATCTGTTTTATTTTAATGATCAGAGTATTGATGAAATTTGTCAGATAACAGGACTCACAGATTCAAATGTAAAAGTCAAATTACATCGAATACGTAAGAAGTTATATTCCAATATGAATGATCAATTGGTTAAAACACAAATGGATTTGCGATAATTAAGAGATGCACAAATGGAAGACAGTAAAGATATGAATGAGTTTAAAGATCCGTTTCTTCAAAAAATGATTCTAAAATTACCAGTAGAAAGAACTACCGGTGATTTTACCATGCAGATTATGAATCAAATATATGCAAGTGTTGAACCCGAACTAGAACCGGCCAAATACAGGCGACAAATGATTTGGGCCTACGCTTCAATTGGCGTTGGCATCATTATAATTGCTCTCTTAGTATTTGCCATCTGGCCTTTCATTAATTTTGATCTGAAATTCAATCCAAATCAAGTACTTAATTTTATTAATGCTTCGTTGAACATTTTTAATGGGATTTCAAAGGTGGCCGATTATATAAAAGAATCATCTTTACCATTATCAATCTTCGTTTCTGTATTTGTTCTGTTTATTGTGGAACGACTTCTTAGAAAACGAATACCTAATAATAACTCTTATTTATTATAAAAAGTAAGACGACGGCTTCGCATTAATAGATTTAGAATTTATTTCTTGCCCTCTCTTCTCTCTTCCCATAATTGCTTAAAGCTCTTTGCACTAACCTGGGGCATCTCTCTTTCGGTACCCCACTTTCCGGCATAAACTTTATTCAATATAATGTTCTTCCATTTAGAACTAACCCTGTCCATATTATTCCTGCTAACTAATACCCGGTGCCACCCTATCATTAGCAGATTTTCAGACATTGAATACTCTTTTAGTTTAATTGCACTGTTCCTGTTAAAAATCAATAACTCATGTATATTGATACCAACAGGGCAAATCTCAGTACATTTTCCACATAACGTACTGGCATAACTCAAATGAATATTTTCTTTAATTCCTTTAATCCATGGAGTTGTAATAGAACCAATTGGACCAGTGTAGCCGTTTACTTCCTTCACTCCGCCAATCTTTCTATATACAGGACAAACATTTTGACACGCACCACATTCTATGCAACTTAATGCTCTTCGTTGGTATTTTTGAGCAAGCACTTTACTTCTTCCATTGTCAATCAAAACTAAGTACATTTCCTGAGGTCCATCTTTCTCTGTCTCAAGTTTAGGACCACTGATAATTGTATTAAGTGCATTGATTTTCTCACCATTACTGAATGTAGAATATAAAGACAGAAAGGTATCGAGGTTTGAGATTGAAGGAATAATCTTGTCAATACCTGCTAATATAATTTGAATGCGAGGTTGTACAGTGTTTAAGATAGAATCACCTGAATCTTCGCTAATACAAACAGAACCCGTGTCTGAAATAAGGTAATTAGCACCTGTTATAGCTGCTTTAGGCTGGTCTTTTCTGTTCCTGAATTCCCTTCTTATAAAATCAAGAATATCAGCTGGATTATGTTTTAAAGGAATACCATATTTTGAGTGAAAGAGCTCTGAAATCTCCTGACTTCTCTTATGAATTATTACTGATGACAAATGCCTCTGTTTCTCTTCAAACTGACTAAGTATGAATTCACCTGGATTTATCTCAGATAACCGGATATTCCCTTTTAATAAACCCGAAGCTAAGTCTATTTCATCTGCTAATGATGAACGTGATTTTACTACTTCGCTGATTTTGTTCTTGTTTAATATTGAAATAATCTCTTTAACTGCTTCAGCATCATCCTGAGCCCAGATTACCTTACCACCATTTTTTTCAAAATTAAATTCAAATTCAACCAGGTATTTCTCTAATCCATTTATTGCCTTGTATCTTATATAACCGGCTCTTTTTTTTGCTAGTTCAAGATTTCTGTAAAAAGGCAATGCCTGATTTAATGAATGATTGTACCTTGTTATATTATCATCAAGAGTACTTTGTCGTTCAATATCAGCAGCAGCAATTGTGCTTTCGAGTTTAAATGTCTTGAATGATTCCACTTACTTTATTATAAACATTGCGAAATTTTATCTACTCGTCTTTGGTGTCTCCCTCCCTCAAAGTCTGTATTAAGGAAAAGTTCTACTGCTTTCCAGGCTTCGTTGTAATCAATAAATCTACCCGGTAAAGACAAAACATTTGCATCATTATGCCGACGTGTAAGCTCTGCCTGCTCACTATTCCAGCATAAAGCTCCTCTTACTTCCGGATATTTATTAACCACCATATTAACACCGTTACCACTGCCACAAATCACGATCCCTCTTTCATATAGTCCTTTGTTTACAGCAGAGCCTAATTGATGAGCATTATCAGGATAATCTATGCTTTCTTCTGAAAAAGTACCGAAATCAAATAATTTATAGCCCTCTTTCTCTAATTTTGTTTTTAGGAATTCCTTTAAAGAATAACCTGCATGATCACTAGCTAATGCCAAAGATGTCTCTTTATTCCACATTGTTGATAATTTTTATTGACAAATTTAGTTATAAAATGAAACCTAGGGGTAAAATGCTTAATAATTAAACACTTAATATTATTTCAGTTTTGGCTTATTTTTTGATATCTTATTAAGAACTAGGCTTGTAAATCTTATCAACTTAAAATTGTTTATTAAGCATTAAAAGTGTTATTAAAGAATGATAAAAACCTTAAAAAGTAGTATTTGTCCGGCATTTTAAGTAAAAACTAAAAGTTAGCTCTTACTTATCAGAATATATTAACAAGAGAGTCTAATTACTTTTGGGTAATTGATGATGAAATCATGGTTGTAAAAAGTTTTTAACCTAATTGTTGATAAATTTGCAACCCATTGAAATATAAATTAAAAATGAGACCTTAATCTGTTAGTAAGTTCTTAATAAACTGGTAGCTCTCACAAATGCAAATAAATTTTGATTTATTTACCAACAGAACTAACAGGCTTATTATTACTAATGTCTTTTCTTTATAAAGATTAATAATAATAGTAAAAATGGAAACTAAAATAAAAACTCCTGTCTTAAAAATATCGAATAGTGAATTGATTGAAAGAATAAATGCGTTAAGAGTTAAAAAAAATGCAGTTATTCTTGCGCACTATTACCAAGTTCCCGAAATTCAGGAGATTGCTGATTTTGTAGGCGACAGTCTTCAATTATCTCAACAAGCTGCAAAAACTGAGGCCGACATTATTGTATTTGCCGGTGTACATTTTATGGCTGAAACTGCTAAAATATTAAGCCCGCAAAAGAAAGTGCTCATTCCTGACATGAATGCAGGATGTTCTCTGGCCGATAGCTGCCCTCCCGAGGCGTTTAAACCATTTATTGATGCTCACCCAGGGCACAAGGTCATCTCTTATATCAATTGCTCTGCGGCCATTAAAACCATGTCAGATGTTATTTGTACCTCAAGTAATGCAAAACAGATTGTAGATTCTTTCCCTATTGATCAACCTTTGATATTTGCACCCGATAAAAACCTGGGTAGTTACATTAACAGTATCTCAGGTAGAAATATGTTACTATGGAATGGTTCCTGCCATGTTCATAATCAACTTACTGATGAAAAAACATTAGAACTCAAAATAGCAAATCCTGATGCTAAATTAATAGCTCATCCCGAATGTCGTGGTCCTATTCTAGCATTGGCTGATTTTATTGGATCAACAGCTGCACTACTTAATTTTACTATTCAGGATAGTTCCAAAAGATTTATAGTAGCCACAGAATCAGGAATTATTCATCAAATGCAAAAAGCCAATCCTGACAAGGAATTTATAATCGTTCCTTCTGATGAAACCTGTAATTGTAATAATTGCCCGTTCATGAAACTTAACTCATTGCAAAAAATATACATGAGCCTTCAAACAGAGCAACCTGAAATTCTTCTGGATGATGAAACTATTGAAAAAGCAAGATTACCTATTTTGAAAATGCTTGAGTTATCGAAAAAGACAGGACTGGTTAAATAACTTTGTACTGCCATTTTAAGACCTTTGTTGAGAAAAAGTGTTTCTAAGTTATAGATTTCTTAACTTTGAATATTTAAATGTTCTTTTTACCCGACAATTCATTCATCTGTTCATGTTAAAGTACCTGTTCGTAATTGCAGCAATTTTTATTGCTCTGCCGTCCTTCTCACAGGATAATACTATTGTTCCCGATGGTTATAATGTTTTTTATCATCCCAATGGGAAAATTGCAAGTGAAGGGACTATGAAGGATGGAAAGCCCGATGGATATTGGAAAACTTATAATGATAAAGGTATTTTGATCTCCGAAGGTAACCGGGTCAATTTTGAACTAGATAGTACATGGAATTTTTATAATGATTCAGCAAAACTGATTCTGCAGATAAATTATAAGGAAGGCAAAAAAAATGGAATTCGCCGCACTTTTAGAAAAGACGAGGTAGTTGAAGAAAACTTTTCCAACGATATAAAACAAGGTCTGACTATTACATATTTCCCTGATGGTAAAATTAAACAAACTGTAAATTTCACTAATGGAGTTGAAGATGGAGTTGCAAGGGAATTCTCACATGATGGTACAATTATTTCTTTAATCGAATATCGGAAGGGTTTTATCATAGATCGTGAAAACATTAATCGTGTTGATAAAAACGGTCTCAAACAAGGTAGATGGAAATATTTTTATGATGATGGAAAGGTAAAGCTCGAAGGTATCTATCGTGATGATAAACGAAACGGTTACTTTAAAGAATATGATGATAAAGGAATGTTGATTGACATTGCTAAATATGTGAATGATGAGAAACAAGTTGAAACCCCTGAACTGGTGAAACTTGATGTTAAGACCGACTATTATCCCACTGGAAAAGTTAAAACCATTGCAAGTTATAAAGGAGATGTTCCCGAAGGTATCCGCAGAGATTACGATACTTCGGGCAGAGTTGTATCTTCTTATATTTTCAGTAAAGGCAAGATTATATCAGAAGGTATTATTGATGATGAAGGTGTTAAAGACGGTCCTTGGAAAGAGTATTATGAAGAGGGTCAGCTTCGCTCAGAAGGTGTTTATAGCCTTGGTAAAAGAATTGGTAAATGGAATTTTTATCACGAAAACGGGAGTATAGAGCAAGAAGGTAATTACAATAACCAGGGAAATACTGAAGGACCCTGGAAATGGTACTATGATAATGGAACTGTTGCCCGCGAAGAGTCATTTAGAAATGGATTAAATGATGGAATTTACACTGAATATGATGAAACAGGTAAAGTGGTTGTTCAGGGTGAGTATGTTGATGGACTCGAGGAAGGTTTATGGAAATATGAGTATGGTGATACCCGCGAAGAAGGAGTTTACAAAGGTGGCAAACGCAACGGGGAATGGAAAACTTATTATGATAATGGCCAATTAAGCTTTATTGGTTCATTTATTGACGATAATCCGAATGGTCAACAAGTTTGGTATTGGCCAAATGGGAAAAAGAAGGATCAGGGTGAATTTATTATGGGCTTAAGAACAGGAGATTGGGTTCAGTATGATCAGGATGGTAATGTTTTCCTTGTTATAGCGTATCAAAATGGAATTGAAAGACGATATGACGGTATAAAGATAAAACCTGAGTATGATGAATAAAAAATCTACCTGATTATTTCCACTCTGTAGTCTCAATCAAGTGCATTATATCCTTCTTTAGAAAGTCAATTACCGGTGCCAGTGAATCATTATTAGGTAAAGCATTAAAGTATAAAGCTCCTCTCATAAAATTTTTAGTACTGTCAGTAACATAGAATTGGTATACTGATGCGGCTCCGGTTCCTTCAATATCATAAACTATACCATGAACATTGGTCTTTTCATTATCATATCTGAGTTCATTAATAGCACTTGCTTTTGGAATGTGCTTCATAACCATTGAATGTGCATCCTCAGCAAAGACCGATAAATTATTATTTACCACCTTATAACTCAAATGTAATCGGGCTTTGAAGCGAGGAAAATCTAAATTTATCCAGTATGGTTGATCAGGTGCATTTGGATCATTAGTAATATTTGCATAAACAGGATATTCAAATTTATATGGAAATATGCTGTCGAGCATTCTGTAACTTCTCTCAGGAAGATCTATTCTAAAAAAGCCTCTGGGTTTAGGAGTTTGACTTTGTGAACAACTTATCAGAGAACTTATGATTGCACCTGCAAGTAGAAAATTTATTGCAATTCTTTTAGTTAATTTCATCTCTCTTCATTAATCTCATTCAAGATCACTTTAACACTTTTAATACTTCTTTTATCAACGCTTTCCGGTTTAAAAGTAAAGTTCCCATAAGTAAACTGTTCACTTATCTCAGGAATTCTTCCTGCCATTTCCAGAACAAGTCCTGCCAATGTATCTGATTCACCTTTAATCTCCTGAAATATTCTATCGTCAATTCCAAGTACTTTACAAAAATCGTTGATTAGCGTTTTACCCTCAAAAATATAAGTATGCTCATCAATCTTTGAATAATTTATCTCATCAATTTCACTATCAAATTCATCATTTATTTCACCAACTATTTCTTCAAGAATATCTTCTAGCGTTACTATACCTGAAGTTCCACCGTACTCATCAACCACAATGGCCATGTGTATCTTCTTAGCTTGAAATTCCTGCAGCAGATCATTTATTCTTTTATTTTCAGGCACAAAGAAAGCAGGTCTTTGTAATGGTTGCCATGAAAATTCAGAAGTTTCATGAATATGTGATATTAAATCTTTGATGTACAATATTCCGGTTACATTATCGGGATTGTCATTGTAGATAGGAATACGCGAATATCCCGACTCATCAATTATTGAAAGTAATTCATCGAAACTAGCGGTATCATCAACGGCAGTTACATCAACTCTTGGTCGCATAATTTCACGTACAGCAATATCTCCGAATTTAATGATGCCCTTAAGTATTTTACGCTCTTCATTGGGAGAATCGCCCTGTGTTTCGGTTAAATCTAATGCTTCTGATAATTCATCAATCGTAATATTGTGGCTCTTATGGGTAATTTTCCGATCAACCAGTGTAGTTGAGTTTACTAAAACAGAGCTTAAGGGATAAAGCAATTGTTGTGTGAACAATAGAGGTCTCGACATAATACAAGCCACTTTCATGCTACGTTTCGAGGCATAAATTTTAGGTAATATCTCAGCAATCAGAAGGATGATACCCGACAATACCAGCGTTTGAAGCACCAGACCAATGAAAGTATATGCTGAAACGCCAAAAAGTACAAGCATTATAACAGAGGCAAGTATAACAGTACCAACATTAAGGAAAATATTGGCAATTACTATTGTGGCTAATAACCGTTTAGGATTTTTAAGTAATTGAATAACTATTTTGCTTCTTTGATGGTCACTTCCTTTAAGATTGTCTATCTGGGATTTAGTAAGTGAAAAATAAGCAAGTTCCGAACCACTAAAGGCCCCTGAAAGTAATAAAAGTAAAAAGACCATTAGTATGCCGGCAACTAACAAAAAAATCATATTATTAGTTACCATGTTGATTAAAAGTATCAAAAACGAATGATACAAATCAGTGCCGGGATCTTCCAAATTGTTATAATTAAATGAATATCTGCAGATTAATATCCTGTGCAAAGATACTAATTTTTAACCTAAAAAATGATACCATACCTATGATGGTAACTATAATAAACAAAGGCTGTTTGATCAGCCTTTGTTGCACCCAATTATTAAACAACAAACAATTTCGTTGAGAATTATATAATTTTATTTTATTGATATTCTAACACTTCAATCTCACCTTTCATTACACCGATTGCATCTTGAGCTAATGCATCTATTTCATCTTCATTCGGATAAACAGAAACAGGAGCAATTTTTTCTATTCTTGGTATAAGGTGATTTGTAAATATTGAATGCTGAAAAAGATCTCCTGATAGTAGTATTACATCCGGTTTCCCCTCTAAAACAGTACACATTGCACCAATTTCTTTAGCTACCTGGTAGGCCATTGCATAAATTATGAATGACGCTTTTTCATCTCCTTCATTTATTCTTTGCTCAATTGTGGGCATACTTGTGGTGCCCAAATATCCATTCAGACCACCCTTTAGAGTAATCAATTCCAATATTTGATCTTTGGTATATTTTCCACTGAAACAAAGGCGTACAAGATCACCTACCGGTAAACTGCCTGATCTCTCCATACTAAAAGGCCCGTCACCATCAAATGCCTGATTAGTATCAATAACGAAGCCGTTTTTATGAGCAGCTACCGAAATTCCCCCGCCACCCGCATGGACCACAATAAGTTGCAGATCCTCATATTTTCTGTTAATCGTTTTAGCATATTTGCGGGCAACAACCTTTTGATTTAAAGCATGAAATATTGACTTGCGTTCAAACAATGGATGCCCTGAAACTCTTGCTACATCAGTAAGTTCATCAACAACAACAGGATCAGCAATTAACGGTATTGCATTATTTAAAGCAGCAATATCCGATGCAATAATGCCTCCTAAATTAGTTGCATGCATACCCATAACACCTTTAAGCAAATCTTCCCTAAGCTGGTTGTTAACTTTGTAAACACCCGATTTTACAGGTTTAATAAGTCCTCCTCTTGCAATAACTATCGCGAGCTTATTTACATTAATATCGTTTTCCTTTAACTCACGTAAAATTGCCTGTTTACGCATTTCAACTTGGCCGGGTATTGAACCGCAAGCTGCAATTTGCTCATCAGTATATTTTATCGTTTTTAGGAAACATAATTTCGTGTCTTTATAGACAGCGATTTTAGAGGAAGTGTTTTTGGGATTGATAACCAAGATTATTCCAAGTTTCATGGTTGCATTGTTTAAGTTTTGAATAAATACATGTAATCAAATTATTAAACTAATAAAGCTACATGTTTAATCAAAGTACCCCAATTAACAAGGGTTAATTGACTTTGTTTAATTATTGTTTATAAAGTAATTGAGTAATTTTTTCAAGATGAATGGCATCAGTTTCAGTAAATGACTCATAATCTTTACTATCTACATCAAGTACTGCTACAATTTCTCCTTTTTGGTTTTTAATAGGAATAACAATTTCACTTTTTGCTCGTGAATCACAGGCTATGTGCCCCGGGAATTTATTTACATCAGGGACTACAATTGTAGATTTTTGTTCAACTGAAGCCAGGCATACACCTCTGCCTTCAAGAACCTGGCATGCAGTGGGCCCTTGATACGGACCAATAATTAACCTTTTTCCATCGAGCCGATAAAATCCGCACCAAAAAAAGTAATCCATTTTATTATATAAAACAGACGCTATAGTGGCCATAGCAGCTTGTTCATCAGGGCTTTTAAGTAATAAATCTTTTATTTGCACCAGTAATCGACTATATCGACCTTCTTTTTTTATCTCATCCATAATTCTATTATTAAAGTATATCAAAAATAAGCAAAAATTGGCATGGTGGCTGTTATAATCAATATTCAACATATAATAAAATCACAACGTGTTTATTTAAAAGCAGATAATATTTCATTTACTCGTTAATTTATCCTTAATTTTGATCGTTTGAACTTCAATAATTCATAAACTCTAACTATAACAGCATGAATAAAGTAGTAAAAGATGCGCGTGAAGCTATTTCCGGTATAGAAGATGGAATGACCTTAATGGTAGGAGGCTTCGGGCTCAGCGGTATCCCTGAAAATTGTATTAGTGCACTCGTTGAAAGCGGTGTTAAAGAACTCACTTGTATATCGAATAATGCAGGTGTTGATGATTTCGGCCTTGGCCTTTTGTTACAAAAGCGTCAAATTAAAAAAATGATTTCGTCATACGTTGGCGAAAATGCTGAATTTGAACGTCAGCTGTTAGCTGGTGAGCTCGAAGTTGACCTAATTCCTCAGGGAACACTTGCCGAAAGGTGCAGAGCTGGTGGAGCAGGCATACCTGCTTTTTATGTTCCTGCTGGTTATGGTACTGAAGTTGCAGAAGGTAAAGAAGTTAGAATTTTTAATGGGAAGCCTCATTTACTTGAAATGGGATTAGTAGCTGACTTCGCTATTGTTAAAGCATGGAAAGGTGATGCGCATGGCAATTTGATCTATAGAAATACTGCAAATAATTTCAATCAGGCAATGGCTACAGCAGGCAAAATTACAATTGCTGAAGTTGAAGAACTCGTCCCTGTTGGAGAACTTGATCCAAACCAGATTCATACTCCCGGTATTTACATTAAACGGATTTTCCAGGGTAAAAACTATGAAAAACGGATTGAACGTAAAACTGAACGTTAAAATTCGAATTGATAAATACCGATAAAATTTATAACAATTGTTTCGGTTGAAATTAACCAGAAAAGAAAAAAGAAAATATTATTGAAATGGCTCTGACAAAAGAACAAATAGCACAAAGAATAGCCAAAGAATTAAAGGACGGTTATTATGTAAACCTGGGAATTGGAATACCAACACTTGTAGCAAACTATATTCCTGAGGGGGTTGAAGTAATACTCCAGTCAGAAAATGGTATGCTTGGTATAGGACCGTTTCCATTAAAAGGTGAAGCTGATCCTGATCTTATTAATGCCGGTAAGCAAACGGTAACTATTCTGCCGGGTGGATCTTTCTTTGATTCATCTCTCAGTTTTGGAATGATTAGGGGAGGTCATGTGGATCTTACGGTACTTGGTGCATTTGAAGTAACCGATAAAGGAGATATTGCCAGTTGGAAAATTCCGGGCAAAATGGTTAAAGGAATGGGAGGTGCAATGGATTTGGTTGCTTCTGCTAAAAATATTGTTGTTGCAATGCAGCATACCAGTAAAGATGGACAATCTAAACTATTAAAAGAATGTACCTTACCACTTACCGGTGTTGCATGTGTTAAAAAAATTGTAAGTGACCTTGCTGTTATTGATGTTACTGATGAAGGGTTCGTTCTCTTGGAAAGAGCACCCGGAGTGAGTGTTGATGAAATAAAGAAGGCAACAGAAGGGAAACTTCTTATTAAAGGAGAAATTCCTGAAATGCAATTTTAAAGTACTACAAAAATATTAGAAGAGGCTGTCCTGATGGGGCAGCCTTTTTTTATTTCAAAATTTCAATGGACTGTCTTTTTTAACTCTTCATTTTGGAGAGATAGGAAAAGATTTTGTACTTACATCGTATTTAAGTTGTATTGAAGTCGTATTTTATACGCTATTCAACCGTTATTTATACGTACTTCATACGTGTACACACGTATGAAATACGTATGAAATACGTATAAAATACGCATGAAATACAACTTCTGACCCAATTTAGATCAACTCCTGAAAAACTCATGCATTAATTTATTTCTGGCCTAAACTTTCCCTTTATACTCGTTCAAGCTATTTTAATTGGAAAGAAAACACTGTAATTTAACCTCAGTGACTTTTAGATGAAGTAACTTTGTTTCTATAAATCTTTATTTTTTTGTGAGGATCGTGAATAATGAACATTTCATTAAATTAGTATGTTTCAATCTGCCTGGGAAAAACGCTTTATAGAAGTATTTATCACTAAATATTTTTCAGGCAATTGAGTTATAGAAGTAATTAACCAATACTCTTGAGTTTATGAATTTTCCTAAAAAAGTTACAATAGGTGATATAACTGTCCGTGATGGATTTCAACACGAAGAGAAGTTCATTCCTACTGAAGCTAAATTATGGGTTGCTGAGCAACTTATACTTGCAGGCTTTAAGCATATTGAAGTAACGAATTTTGGTAATCCCGTTGGAATGCCTCAGTTTAAGGATGCTGATGAACTCTTTAAAAAATTACACTCGAGCAAAAATGTCGCCAGCTTACTACCCGGTGTTTCTCTCACAGCCATTACAATCAGAGAGAAAGCCATTGAGCGTGCTATCAGAGCGAAGAAAGAAGGGTGGGGGCCCGACAGGATTCTTTTGATGGTTTCAACAAGTGAGTCGCATCACATAAAAAATTCGGGACTATCACTTAATGAATACTGGAAGATGGCAGAGAAATATATTCCTTTGGCACACGATGCGGGTATAAAAGTGAATGGAACAGTAAGTACGATTTGGGGGTGTCCGATTGAAGGCCCTACAGAGCTGACCAAAGCAATAGATTTTACCAAAAGATGGCTTGAAATAGGTGCAAATGATGTAGAACATGCTGACCATGACGGGAGTGCCTCACCTGACAGGGTATACAGATATTTTTCAATGTTACTCGATTCTATTCCAAAACCTGAGAAGCATATTGTACATTTTCACACAACAAGAGGATGGGGATTAGCCAATGTTCTTGCTGCACTTCATGCCGGAATGACTAACTATGAATCTTCTATGGGAGGGATTGGTGGTCAACCGGCTAACTTTGTCGATGGTGTTCCGGTAGCCGGCACAGGAGCATATTACTATAAAGATCCTGCAATAACAGGTCTTATCCCAACTGAAGACATGGTAGTGATGATGGATGAAATGGGAATTGAAACCAATCTTGATATTGACCGGATATTAGAAACAGGAATAATGGTTGAAAAAATTGCCGGACGCCGATTAAGATCGGAATCCATCCGAACCGGGAGAATTCCTAAAGAACTTTCGGGTAAAGCAAAAGATTAGAACGGCAGATCGTCGTTATCAGACGTAATCGGTGCTGCAGCAGAAGTTGTTGATTGTGTATTATTCTGCTCATAACCAGGAGTACCATCATTATTGTGACGTCCACCAAGCATGTTTATATTATCAGCCTCAATGTCTGTAATATACTTCTTCTGTCCGTCTTTTTCATAAGTCCGGTATCTGATACGACCTTCAATATACACCTGAGAACCTTTTCTCAGGAATTTTTCAGCTATATCAGCCAAACTGCGCCAAACAACGATATTATGCCATTCAGTTTGTTCAACATCCTGCCCCTCCTTATTACGGTAAATCTCAGTTGTTGCCAAAGAGAAAGTTACTTTCTTAACTCCGGTTTCAAAACTGAAAACTTCAGGATCCTTACCCAGATTTCCAATTAAAATTACTTTGTTTACTCCTCTTGCCATGACCTACTTTAATTTAAAATGGTTTGTTAGTGCAATACAAATTTATACCATTATATTTCACAGCCAAAAAATATCATACCTTTTTTAAAAAGTTTTCAATCAATTGTGGAACAGGGTAATTAATATCATCCATATTTACTATTTCAAAACCTGAAAACCCGGGATCAGGAGTTCTTTCAAGCGAATAAGTTAAGAAACGAACTTTTAAAATCTGATGTGAAAGTACATGAGTCACATCCTTATAGTCGCAGAAGACCACATCTGTTTTTAAAATTGAAAGAAGACCATCACTTAAATCGTGCTTAGTATTTTTATTTATTATTTCAGAGATATTTTCTGCTTCCAGTAATATATCAGCTTCCAAAAGCGGGAAGTCCCATAAATTCTTCCAGATATTATTTTCGGTTCTCTTTTTAAGGATAATACCTGAAGGGGTAATAATATGGAAATAATTGAAGTACCGGATTTTCTTTATTGGTGTTTTCTTTTTCGATGGAAGCTCAGATTGTAGGTTGTTTTTAAAGGCAAAGCATGTGTTCTTTAAATTACATATTGAGCAGGAGGGTTTTAAAGGAGTGCAAACAAGAGCACCATATTCCATTAGTGCCTGATTATAGTCACCGGGATTATCCTCAGGGAAATATTGATCAGTGATTAAATTTATATTTTGCTTAAAGGACAAAGAACCGGGCAAATCAACTATACCGAAATATCTGGAATAAACACGAATTACATTTCCATCAATAGCTGCTCTCTTCTCATTATTACATACTGAGGCAATTGCAGCAGCTGTATAAGGTCCAATCCCTTTCAAATTAATTAAAGTATTATAATCTTTAGGGAAACAACCGTTGAAATAATTTTTTATTAAATTTGCTGTTTGATGCATATGGCGGGCTCTTGAATAATACCCAAGGCCTTTCCATACTAAAAGAACAGCTTCTTCTGAAGCATCAGCTAGAGAGAGAACATCAGGAAATTTTTCCAGAAATCTAAAGTAATATGGCATTCCTTGATTAACCCTGGTTTGTTGAAGAATGATTTCAGAAACCCATATTTTGTATGGATCTTTAGTTTCTCTCCAAGGCATTGATCGTTTATTTTGATAGTACCAGGTTAAAATTGTTTGCCCAAAATTCATATAAAGGAGTGAATTAATTAAAATTGAGGCAATTGCCGTTAAAAAAGTTCTGAAATTTTCTTATTGTTCTAAAATCTTTTATATTTGCAGCCCGTTTAAAAAATTTATTATCAAATCATTAAAAAAATTAACCAACATGACAAAAGCAGAAATTGTAGCTGAAATTGCTAATAAGACCAATCTTGAGAAGGTTGCCGTACAGCAGACTATCGAGGCTTTTATGGAATCAGTAAAAAGCTCACTAGCTAAAGGCGAAAGCGTTTATTTAAGAGGATTCGGCAGCTTCACTACAAAGAAAAGAGCTGAAAAGACCGGTCGTAACATTTCAAAGAATACCACAATTATCATTCCTGCACATTTTATCCCGGCATTCAAACCTGCCAAGACTTTTGTGTTCGACGTGAAAAACAAGGTTCAATAAAAGTTGTTCATTTCTAAAAGATTTAAATCATGCCCAGCGGAAAAAAGAGAAAAAGACATAAAATGGCAACGCACAAACGTAAAAAACGTTTGCGCAAGAATAGACATAAAAAGAAATAGTAATTTTTCTATTGTGCGGGAAAACCATCACGTGCTTCTTCAAAGTGATGCACGTGATGGGTTTAGTTCCTGGCAGCTTGGGCTTCATCTGAATGATTTCACGATGCAAGCCTTTTATTCTAATTAATAAAATATCAGGGGATTGAATAAAGAACTGATTATCAATGCAGAACAATCAGAAGTAAACATTGCTTTACTTGAAGATAAAGTTCTGGTTGAACTAAATAAAGAAAAAACCAACAATAACTTTGCGGTTGGCGATGTATATCTCGGAAGAGTAAAGAAAATCATGCCCGGCCTCAATGCTGCTTTTATTGATGTTGGCTATGAGAAAGATGCCTTCCTGCATTATCTTGATCTCGGTCCTCAAGTCAACTCGCTCAACAAACTCCTAAAAATTTACCTTACCGGAAGACCCGACAGTCCATCAATTCAGGACATGGTTCCTGAACCCGATATTGAAAAGACAGGTAAAATAACTCAAGTTCTTACTCCCAATCAACAAGTTATAATTCAAATTGCCAAAGAACCTATTTCTACAAAAGGACCCCGGGTCTCTTCAGAAATATCTTTTGCAGGCAGATACCTTGTTTTAGTTCCTTTTTCTGAAAGGGTTTCTGTTTCTCAGAAAATTAAAAGCCTCGATGAAAGAAACCGACTCAAAAGGTTAATCACTAGTATTAAACCTAAAAATTTCGGGGTAATTATTCGAACTGTTGCTGAAAATAAAAAAGTAGCTGATTTAGACGCCGACCTCAGAAGTCTTGTTGCAAAATGGGATGCATGTGTGAGCAAACTCAATAGTGCCGTTAAAGCTCCTATGAGAATATTAAGTGAAATTGACAGAACTACCGCCATTCTTCGCGATCTTCTGAATGAGTCATTTAATAATATTCATGTTGATGATGCCGGTATCTATGAAGAGATAAAAAACTATATCCGTACAATAGCTCCCGATAGAATTGAGATAGTAAAACTATATAAGGGTAAGGTTCCAATTTTTGAAAACTTTGGCATCGATAAACAGATTAAGAATTCCTTTGGTAAGATAATTACCATAAAAAGTGGAGTTTACCTTATAATAGAGCATACTGAAGCATTGCATGTAATTGATGTAAACAGCGGTCACCGGGTTAATTCTGAAATTTCGCAAGAAATGAATGCATTAGCCGTAAACCTTGAAGCTGCTATAGAAATTGCCCGCCAGTTGCGACTTCGTGATATGGGCGGAATTATTGTGATTGACTTTATTGATATGCATGAGGGGACTAACAGAAGGAAACTGTATCAGAAGTTGAAGGAGGAAATGGCTCGTGATCATGCAAAACATACCATATTGCCTCCAAGCAAATTTGGTCTTGTGCAGATTACCCGCCAAAGAGTAAGACCCGAGATGAATGTTCAGATTCTTGAGAAGTGTCCATCTTGTGGGGGAACGGGTGAAGTAAAACCTACAATCATTCTGGTCGATCAAATTGAAAACAACATTAGATTTCTTACTCAGGATCAGAATGAACCTTTTATAAAAATTGCTCTTCATCCTTATATACATGCTTTTCTCACCAAAGGTTTGAATTCAGTACGAATGAAATGGTTTTTTAAATTTAATCGTTGGATTCGACTGAAGCCTATGAGTTCCTACACTCTGCTTGAATATCATTTTTTCAATAAAGCAGATGATGAGATTAAGATGTAATTAACGTATTAGAAAATTTAAGTAATGACTATAGTAGTAAGTGGAATAAGGCCAACCGGCAACCTTCACCTTGGAAATTATTTCGGTGCCTTGCGTAATTTTATCAAGATGCAGGATTCAGATAACTGCTTCTTTTTCATTGCTGATTATCATTCTCTTACAACTCATCCCACACCTCTTGACTTACATGGTAATGTTAAGAGTGTGCTGGTTGATTATCTTGCAGCAGGTTTAGATCCAAACAAGGCAACACTATATTTACAAAGTGATGTACCTGAAGTTGCTGAACTTTACCTGTTCCTAAATATGAATGCCTACAAGGGAGAGCTTGAAAGAGTGACCTCTTTTAAAGATAAAGCACGTTCACAGCCCGATAATATTAATGCAGGACTACTAACTTATCCTACATTAATGGCTGCCGATATTATAATACATAAAGCACATAAAGTACCTGTTGGCAAAGATCAGGAACAGCATCTTGAAATGACCCGGACTTTTGCAAATCGCTTTAACAGGATGTATCATGTTGATTATTTCCCCGAACCTGTTGCTTATAACTTTGGTGAAGAATTAATTAAAATTCCCGGCCTGGATGGAAGCACCAAAATGGGCAAGTCGGAAGGAGAAGGTAATGCAATATTCCTGGGAGATGAGGCGTCTGTTGTTCGCAAAAAGGTTATGAAGGCAGTTACTGATGCAGGTCCAACCCAAATGAATCAGCCTAAGCCACAAGCTATTGAGAATATTTTTTATCTGATGAAAGTAATGTCGAAGCCCGAAACTTATGCATTTTATGAGGAGGCCTATAATAACTGTCAGATAAGATACGGCGATATGAAGAAGCAGTTAGCTGAAGATGTTGTTGCATTCACCGAACCATTCAGGGAAAAAATAAAGGAGCTTTCAGCTAATGATGAGTACCTTCGTAAAGTTGTAATGATGGGTCGTGATAAGGCTCATGAAAGTGCATCAAAAACTATTCGTGAAGTTCGTGAAATTATTGGCTTTAAATCGTTCTGATCATACTAACTTTGCCAACTGAAACTTTAGCAGGCAGGAAAACCTAACAATATGAATTTTATAGAGGAACTTCGTTGGAGAGGGATGATACACGATGTGATGCCCGGTACCAGGGAGATGTTAGACAATGAGATGGTCTCTGCCTATGTTGGAATAGATCCAACTGCCGATTCTCTGCACATTGGTCACCTTGTTGGAATTATGATGCTAAAACATCTTCAACTGTCAGGTCATAAACCAATTGTATTAATTGGCGGAGCAACAGGTATGATTGGTGATCCTTCGGGAAAATCGGAGGAGAGAAACCTTCTTGATGAACCAACACTTAGGAAAAACCAGGAAGGTCTTACCAGGCAAATAGCCAAGCTTCTTGATTTTGAGAAATCATTACCCAATAGTGCAATTGCTGTAAATAATTACGACTGGATGAAAGAATTTTCATTCCTTAGTTTCATAAGGGATGTTGGGAAACACATTACAGTCAATTATATGATGGCTAAAGATTCGGTTAAAAAACGTCTTACCGGTGAAGCAGGTGATGGTATGTCGTTTACTGAATTTACTTACCAATTAGTACAAGGTTACGACTTTCTACATCTTTATCAGAATTACAATTGTAAACTACAAATGGGTGGATCTGATCAATGGGGAAATATTACAACCGGTACTGAACTTATACGCAGGAAAACAGGAGGTGAAGCATTCGCTCTTACTTGTCCGCTTATTACAAAGGCTGACGGAAGTAAATTCGGTAAAACTGAATCAGGGAATGTTTGGCTTGACCCTGAAAAGACTTCACCATATAAGTTTTACCAATTTTGGTTAAATACATCAGACGCTGATGCTGAAAAATACATAAAGATTTTCACACTTTATGGTAAGGAAGAAATTGATAATCTTATTCAACAGCATTCTGAAGCTCCTCATTTAAGAGTATTACAGAAGGCATTAGCTAAAGATCTTACATTAAGAATTCACTCTGAAGAAGATTATAATTCAGCTATTGAAGCTTCAGAAATATTGTTTGGGAAAGGTACTACCGAAACCTTGAAAAGGCTCACAGAAGAAGAACTTTTATCTATATTCGAAGGAGTTCCACAATACGAAGTGCCTGCTCAGATAATTGAATCAGGAATAAATATTATTGATTTGCTTGCAGATACTACCAATGTTTTTGCCTCAAAAGGTGAAGCACGTCGTATGTTGAAAGATGGTGGAATACAACTCAACAAGCAAAAATTGACTGATGATATCAATATTAATAATGAGTTTTTACTCAATAAAAAATATTTATTGATTCAAAAAGGTAAAAAGAATTATTACTTACTCGTAGTTAGATAGCTGCTAACCCAGAATTAAGGGGTAGTTATAGTTTTAATGATTGTTTTTAAATTAATACAGTTCTCACTTACTCATTATACTTGACAATGAAACGAATAGCTGTATTTGCCTCAGGTAATGGATCAAACGCTCAGCACCTTGCTGAACATTTTTGTAAATCCGATAGTGGAAGGGTAGTTGCAATTTATTGCAATAATCCTAAAGCGTATGTTATTCAGCGAGCCGCTGCTCTTAATATTCCATTGGTCTTATTCGACAGAGAGAAATTTTATGCGGAAGATGCCATTCTTAAAGATTTAAGCTGCAGAAAAGTTGATTTGATAGTTTTAGCCGGATTCTTATGGCTAATGCCTTTAAAGATACTAAAGGCTTATCATCATAAAATAATAAATATCCATCCGGCACTTTTACCTCTTTACGGAGGTAAAGGTATGTATGGCTCTAAAGTACATGAATCTGTTATTGAAAACAATGATACCGAATCGGGCATCACGATTCATCTTGTTGACGAAATGTACGATAAAGGTGATATTCTTTTTCAGACTAAATGCCCTATTGACAAAGATGATACGGCAGAAACCTTAGCTGAAAAGATCCACAACCTTGAGTATGAATATTATCCCAAGGTCGTTACAAATTACCTCTCAAAAATTTAGTTGAGAAGGTTAATATTTAGTACTAAGGATGATAAAAGTCTGGTAGAAGAAAACTCCCATTTATAGTTAGTCAGGTTTTTATTCCCGTTTCTAATTAGCTTCTTTAAATTTTTTGAATGCTTCAATCATCTTTGGAAGCACAGTTTGTAAATCACCAACAACACCATAATCAGCAGCCGAAAAAATAGGTGCTTCAGGGTCCTTGTTAACTGCAACAATTACTTTGGAAGAACTGATACCGGCAAGGTGTTGAATAGCACCTGATATTCCTAAAGCGATGTAAAGTGAAGGAGCAACCACTTTTCCTGTTTGACCAACATGTTCCTGATGTGGGCGCCAACCTTCATCTGATACCGGGCGTGAGCATGCAGTTGCAGCACCAAGTACTCCTGCTAATTCCTCAAGAGGTTTCCAGTTCTCAGGTCCTCTCATACCACGACCTCCTGAAACAATTATCTCAGCTTCAGTAAGTAATACTTTTCCTGATTGTACCTCCGATGAAATAACAGTTGTTGAAGGATCAATAGAATCTTTTACAACATACTCTTCGATACTAACATCAGTGGGTGATTCAATAATTCCGGCTGTGTTTTGTGAAAGAGTAAGCACTTTCTTACCCGTTTCAATAACTAACTGGCTGATTGATTTACCTGAAAATGTCTTCTTTGTTACCGTAAAAGGATCATAACTTATTGGCAATCCTGTTACAGCTGTTGCCAATGCGGCATTTAAACGAATTGCAAGTCGTGGAGCAATTCCTTTACCCGTTATATTATGAGCCATTACCACCAAAGAAGCGTCTTTTTCATCCGCAACTTTTGATATCAGACTTGCATATAGTTGATCATCAAGTGGAAGATCGGTTGGAATATTGATGATATGAGTTGCACCATACTTGCCAAGTTGTTGAAGTTCATCCTTAGCAATCTTCCCAATTACCAATACATGTAACGCAACTGACATTGCAGAGGCTATTCTCTGACCATAAGAAACCAATTCAAAAGAACTCTTCCTAAATTTACCTTCACGAGGTTCAATGTATATTAATACTGACATTTTTCTCTTTTTAAATCGTTAAATAACTCTGGCTTCTTTATGTAAAAGTTCAGGTAATTCTTCAAGATGTTCAACATCTATCATTTTACATGACATTCTTTGTGGAGGTGCCACAAATTCAGCTATTTTAATCTCCGGGCTGACGGACTTACCTGCAATGACTTTAAGTGGTTTTGTCCGTGCAGTCATAATTCCTCTCATTGACGGAATTCGTGGAATTATGGCAATACCTTTCTGAACAATGAGTACAACAGGTAATTTTGTGTTTAATAGTTGCTTTCCACCATCAATTTCTCTCGTAACAACCGGTTTGCTATTCTCTATATTTAAGGAACTAACCGAAGAAATTGAAGGTACATTTAACAATTCAGCCAGCATACCACCGACTGACCAGCTATTATAATCACTTGATTCTACACCACATAGAATAATATCATAGGATACTTCTTTTAGGGCTTCAGCAAGCTGAACAGCTGTTGAATAAGCATCTTCTGGCATAGCATCAACCCTGATTGCCTCATCAGCACCACTTGCAAGTGCCTTTCTTATTGTAGGTTCAGTATCTGCCTTCCCAACAGTAATTACAATTATTTTATCGATTACTCCCTGATTGGTTTCTTTTAGCTCAATTGCACGTGTTAAGGCAAGTTCATCCCATGGGTTTATAATCCATTGAACACCTGAAAAGTCAACTTCTTTATTTCCGGGTTTATATTTAATTCGCGTTGTAGTGTCGGGCACATTGCTTATACAAACTAATATATTCATTTACTTAGGTTTAATGATTAGACATCAGGATCAGGCATTTACATAACATTTATAAGAAGGATAATTTTTGATGTTTAAGGTTAATGTACATGCATAAGTTCTCTTGATATAACTATCTTTTGAATTTCAGAAGTTCCTTCATAAATCTGAGTGAGTTTAGCTTCACGCATAAGGCGTTCGACGTGATATTCTTTAACATATCCATAGCCTCCGTGAATTTGAACAGCATCAGTCGTTACCTGCATAGCAATTTCAGCAGCATAATACTTAGCCATTGCACTGGCATAACCATATGGTTTTCGCTGATCTTTTAACCATGCAGCTTTTAAACATAAGTTGCGGGCATTTTCAACTTTAATTGCCATCTCAGCAATTTTGAATGCTATTGCCTGATGTTTAGATAATTCTTTTCCGAAAGCTTTACGCTCCTGAGCATACTTGATTGATCTTTCAAGTGCTCCGGACGCCAGACCTAGAGCCTGTGCAGCTATTCCAATGCGACCACCTTCGAGTGTTTTCATTGCAAATTTGAATCCGAAACCATCTTCCCCAATTCTATTCTCTTTTGGAACAATAACATCAGTAAACATTACTGAATGAGTATCTGAACTGCGCATACCCATTTTATCTTCATGAGGTCCGACTGAAATACCTGCTGAATGTCGATCGACTATCAATACGTTAATTCCTTTATGACCTAGTTCAGGATGTGTTTGAGCTATAACAAGATAAGTACTGGCAGTATTTCCGTTAGTAATCCAGTTTTTAGTACCGTTAATAACGTAATGATCACCTTTATCTTCTGCAGTGGTTTTTTGTGAAGTAGCATCAGATCCTGCTTCAGGCTCAGATAAAAGGAATGCACCAATCTTCTCACCTCTTGCTAATGGTTTCAAGAATTTTTGCTTTTGATCTTCTGTTCCAAAACGCTCAATACCGTAACAAACCAATGAATTATTCACAGACATTATTACACTGGTAGAAGCATCTGCTTTAGATAACTCTTCCATTGCCAGTACATAAGAGATGGTATCCATGCCTGCACCATCATACTCAGGACTGACCATCATCCCCATAAATCCGAGTTCCGCCAATGCTTTTACATGTTTAGCGGGATAAATACTATGAGTATCGCGTTCAATCACATCATTAATAAGTTCTCTTTGAGCATAATCACGAGCTGCTTGCTGGATCATAAGTTGCTCTTCAGTAAATTCAAAATTCATAGTTATTATCAGATTTAATTGGTGTCTATAACGCTAAAGTACAAAAAGAGTTTAACGAACAACAAGACATGCAAATTAAATATGCAATTTTAACAATTCGTGCTAAGAAAAGGCATGATTCTATAAAAAAGGAAGTAGACCTGATTGCACAGATAGGAGTATTTATCCCCTTTTCCTTATTTCAGGTTTAAAATGGAAAACAATAGAAGAGAGAAGCAGGAAAACAGCGCCCAAAACAGCACCTCTCGCAATAAAATCACCATAACGTACATAGAATGTGATCTTATCATTGGCATTAATGGTGCCTTTTATGGCAGCCGGAGTCCAGTAAGCTGTTCGTTGACTAATATCACCACGTTGATTTACAAAACATGAAATACCTGTATTTGCTGAACGTGCGATGCTTCGGCGGGTTTCAATAGAGCGAATTACTGCAAAGAGCATATGCTGGCGATGTCCGGGAGTATTTCCCCACCAGCCATCATTTGTAATGATGAAAATAACATTAGCACCATTTTTAACAAATCCAGTTACAAATTCTCCAAATACTGATTCATAGCAAATAATAGTAGCAACTCTAAGAGTATCATTTATGATAAATGGGTTCCGCTCTTTATCAAATCCCAAGGCGCCAATGGTACCACCAAGATCAATTGCTATGTTACCAAAAGGTTTAAGTAACCATGGGAAGGGCATCATTTCCACTCCCGGAGTCAGTCTTGATTTGTGGTACAATTGTAGATCATTGCTACGGTTTATAAGGATTGCAGTGTTGTAAGCATCATAATATCCTTCACCATCTGAAAATTTTCGGGCTGTTGAAGTTATTGCATCAGTTCCTTCATATGCCCGGTAAGTTGAATATCCAACTACCAGTTCAGCTTTAGGTAAGCGACTCAGGAGATTTTGACGAAATTGAGTGAAGGTTGGTTGTCCGGCCAGATTGTTTTCCCATATCATAGTTCCTGCTGAAAAATCAGGTTGAACCATTGATTCAGGGAATATTACAAAATTTGTATTACTATCTGCTTTTTCAAGGGCTAATGATGAAGCACGGTTAATTACCTGGTCAGCAGGTAATTCGTATTGTTCATCATATGGATCAAAGTTGGGCTGTACTGCCACAACATTTAAGGGAGCTGATTTTTCCTTATAATTATTATAGATAGCAAATGAAATTATTGTTGGGATAACTACTAATAAAACAGGAGGAATCCATTTTATAATTGTACTTCTGAATGATTTAACCTGTAAGCTGTATTGAAGTGCTTTAAATAGAAGAATGTTCACAACAAGTATCCACAGAGAACCACCAAAGGAACCTGTGTATTCATACCATTGAATCCATTTGGGCCATGCAGCAAATCCATTACCTAATGTCATCCAGGGCCAGTTTAGGTCCCAATGATAATGAATGAATTCAAAGGTTATCCAAAAAAAGATCAATCCAATATAACCATGATTTCCTCTTCTCATTGATTTCCTGGAAAAGTAGAATAGCCAAAACATCAATGACTGAAAGAATGTATTTAATAGAACTGCAACTACCGCACCCAATAACGTTGCATTATAAATCCACCATGTGGTTAGTCCATTCCAAATAAGAAAAGCCGGGAAGACCATCCAGTAGATTCCAATTCGTGTTGCTTTAATATCATTTCTTTTAATATCCTCAAGCAAGAGCAGTGGAACAAAAGCTATGAAAAGCAGAACCGGAATGCCACGTTCAGGCCAGCCACCAGCTAAGAGTAAGCCGCTTATTAAAGGAAGAAAAGGAATTAATTTTCTAGGAATCATTTGGTTGTGTTTGAGAGAGAATAGGATGATAACATGATTCTATCATCCTTATTCCGCTAAATTATGAGTTTTGGTATCCAAAATAACAAGCCTAATCAATTACAAAGATATTTAATAAAAAGTAAACAGTTCTTTCTTTTTAAGTTTGGTTATCTATAGATTGAGTGGTACTTTTGCACCCTCGATTATGTGAGCTAACTATCATATTTTCAAAACATCTAAATATCAACATACCAAGCAAACGGAGGAATTATGCCTATTACAAAACTCGATCAAATATTTGACGTACTAAAATCCAGGAACAGAAAGAGACTGGTTGCAGCCTTTGCTAATGATTCACATACCATAGAAGCAGTAAGTAATGCTGTTGATAAGGGAATAATTGAAGGTATATTGGTTGGTGATGAACCAGTAATAAAGGAAGTTTGCAATAAGTTAAATATCAATGCTTCTAAGTTTAAAATAATTCATGAACCTGATGAAGCAAAGGCTGCATCAAAAGCTGTAAGCGTGATTAATGCCGGGGAAGCTGATTTATTAATGAAGGGTCTTGTTTCAACTGATAAATACATGAAAGCAATACTTAATAAAGAGGTTGGTTTGATGAATCCCGGGGCAGTACTTAGTCATGTTACAGTTATAGAGAATAAAAATTACCACAAATTGATGATTGTAGGTGATGTAGCTATTATACCATTACCTGACTTCAAACAAAAGGTTTCAATAATTAATTACCTGATAAACACTGCTAAGGCACTCAATATTGACAAACCAAAAGTTGCAGTAATTTCAGCTACTGAGCAGATGCTCTATGGAATCCCTTCGGCAGAAGAAGCTGCTATGCTTTCAAAGATGGCAGATCGTGGACAGATTAAAGGTGCTTTTGTCGACGGACCTTTGGCATTAGATACAGCCATTGACCCTGAATCAGCAGAGATTAAGAAGCTTAACGGGCCTGTTGCAGGAGATGCAGACTGTTTATTATTTCCAAATATAGAAACAGGTAATGTCTTTTATAAGGCAAATACTAAGCTTGCAGGAGCTGAACTTGGAGCTTTTGTTGCCGGTGCACGAGTACCATGTGTTTTATCTTCAAGGGGTGATAGTTCACTTACAAAACTTTACAGCATTGCATTAGCGGCATTAATTGCAAAATAAATTACCTCTTAACAACAAATACCTGATTTGAATAATTATGGATGAAATACGAATACTGGCAATAAATCCCGGATCAACAAGCACTAAGATAGCTGTCTTTAGTGGATTAAATCCCTTGTTTGTGCGGACAATTTCTCATTCTTCCGAGGAACTTGCCAATTTCAATAAAATAACTGACCAATACGCATTTCGTAAAGATATCATCTATAAGCAACTTGAAGAGGCTGGGATTGATATGAATAGTATTAGTGCCATCGTTGGACGAGGTGGACTCGTTAAACCAATCCCTTCCGGAGTTTATGAAGTGAATGAAGCAATGAAAGCTGATCTAAGGAATAGTCCATTGGGTGAACATGCAAGTAACCTTGGCGGCCTCATAGCTGATGATATTGCCAAAAGCCTAAAGAATGTAAGAGCATTTATTACTGATCCTGTAGTAGTTGATGAACTTGAACCTATAGCAAGAGTTGCAGGACATCCTGAATTTAAACGTGTTTCCATCTTTCATGCCCTCAATCAAAAAGCTATTGCACGTCAGCATGCTAAATCAATCATGCGTCCTTATGAAGATCTTAATCTGATTGTTGTTCATTTAGGTGGTGGTATTAGTGTTGGTGCACATTATAAAGGGAAAGTTATTGATGTTAATCAAGCTCTAGACGGTGAAGGCCCTTTCTCACCTGAAAGAAGTGGTACTTTACCTGCCGCAGATCTTGCACGGTTATGTTTCAGTGGCAAGTACACCCTGAAGGAAGTTCTCATAATGATCAAAGGTAAAGGTGGTCTTGCAGCACATCTGGGTACTAATAGTGCTTATGAAGTTGAACAACGGATTGTTGCAGGAGATGAAAATGCTAAATTTATTTTTGAAGCAATGGCTTTCCAGGTCGCTAAAGAAATTGGTGCAATGAGTACTGTCCTTAAAGGAAATGTTGATGCAATATTACTTACCGGTGGTATTGCATATAGTAAATGGTTTGTTAATCAAATAATTGAAAGAGTTTATAAAATTGCCCCTGTACATGTATACCCCGGTGAAGATGAGATGCGTGCACTGGCATTGAATGGACTAATGGTAATAAAAGGAGAAATTGAGGTTAGTGAATATGTTTAGTAACCAGCATGCTTTTTCAAATTAATAAAGGCATAAAACATTTATCAGATACTATTGACATTTTATACAATGTCAGGACATTAGGCTAAAATACCTTAATTATTATTTTAGTATTTTTGCCAAATGATCACTTCACAAGAATTAAAAGACATAGTCATTTCACTGGGAGCTGATAAATGTGGCATTTCTCATGTTGATCGATTTATAGATGCTCCTACTGGTTTCAAACCAAATGATATTTGGTCAAAAGCAAGATCTGTTGTCGTATTCTTAAAACGAATGCCGCTTAAAGCTATAGAAGCTGAAAATTATGCAGTATATTCTCATACTGCTGTTACCTTGTATTCTGTAATTGATAGAATTGGACTTGAATTATGTAGCAGGTTGCAAGATGTCAAAGTCAATGCTGTTCCTGTACCTACCGATACTCCATACCTTTTTTGGGATGAAAAAGAAAAAAGAGGAATGGGCATCTTGTCTTTGAGACATGCAGCGAAAAATGCAGGTCTTGGAATTCTTGGACGAAACACTCTGCTCATTAATCCTGAACTGGGTAATATGGTATATATTGGAGCAGTACTTGTAGATGAATTCTTTGAACAAGATAAGCTTGAATCCAATACTTCATGCCCTGAAGGATGTTCTCTTTGTATTGACACTTGTCCGGTAGATGCTCTTAATGGCATATCAGTCAATCAAAAGCTTTGCAGATCACACTCATGCTTTACGCATCCCCGGGGATGGGATGTATATGTATGTAATGAATGCCGTAAAGTATGTCCACTCTCAGGCCTATAACTAATTGAATTTCAAAGAAACATACATAGGACATTTCCATGAAAGGGTCTTTTTTGAAACAAAACTAAAAGGTAAGCCTTCGGATATTAAAAGTATTTACTTTAAGCCTGGGTGGATACTTCTTTCCTCTTAATTATTTTAGCAAACAGTAAATGCCCTGGAAGAATTATAGCAAATAACCAACCAACTGCTTCGAGAAATAGTTGCATTGTTAAAGGGAAATAAGAGGCCAGTAATCCTAACATGCCGAATAGTATTCCTCCAAAAGTGAAGAAGCTAATCCTTAATATATTACCGGTTACTATAATTGCAAATCCAATAACTACCATAAATATTGGATGTTGTAACTCAAAATTGATGCTGTGAAGTACGTTATTTTGTATAAGGTTTATCAATACAAGAGCACCCAGCATAGAAACCCATACATACAGAATAGACAATGAGATACTATTTCTAACATCTCGTTTTCTATTGACGAAATATAATAGCGTAATGGAAATAACTACAATCGCAACTACAACACCTATAATATTAATCAGTTTTTCTATTTGGTGCTTTACCAAAACACTTCTCTCAATGTATCCGGTAATGTTTACATAAAACATAAGCCAACCCCAGATCATAAATAGGATACCATCTTTTTTAAGTTGGTTCTGCATATAAATGGTCAGTTCCTTATATTTCCCCATTGCGAATTGCTTTAGTACTTCAAATATAAGTAATTATAGTGAATATTAATCATAACTGGCGGGTACTGTAAACTTTCGATACTTTCGTATGTTTAATTCGGAAATTTAAATCTATGGAAATTTATCCCATCCCCACCGGCCACTTTAAACTCGATGGAGGTGCTATGTTTGGAGTGGTACCCAAGAGCCTTTGGAGCAAACAATATCCGGCTGATGATAATAATATGATTGACATGGTGATGCGATGTCTCCTGGTTGTTGATGGTGATAAGCGAATACTTATCAATAACGGAATAGGTGATAAGCAAAGTGAGAAATTCTTTAGCCGATATTATTTAAGTGGTGATGAAACTCTACTAAATTCATTAAATAAGTATGGCTTTAATCCTGAAGATATAACTGACATGTTTCTTACTCATCTTCACTTTGATCATTGCGGAGGGAGTGTTAAAAAGAATAAAGATCAGGAAAAATATGAACTTACTTTCCCAAATGCAATTTACCATATAAGTGCTCCACAATGGTATTGGGCAATGAACTCAAATAAAAGAGAAAGCGCCTCGTTTTTAATAGAAAATATCAAGCCTATTGAAGAAAGTGGTCAATTAAGATTATTTAATCAAGGTGATCAGCTTTTTAATGGAATTAAGATAAAATTATTCAATGGTCATACGGAAGGCCAGGCAATTCCTTTTATAGAGTGCAATAATAAAACAGTGGTATTTACCAGTGATTTGTTACCCACAAAGGCACATGTGCCAATTCCATGGATAATGAGCTATGATACCCGACCGCTTGTTTCACTTGATGAGAAAGAAGTATTTTTAAATGAAGCAGCCGATAATAACTACATTCTATTTCTGGAACATGATGCATATAATGAATGCTTCACTCTTGAAAGAACAGATAAAGGAATAAAAGCATCAGATAGTTTTAAGCTGGAAGATGTTTGTAATTAAGTAGTTCACTACAAAATTGCTACATATTGTGGTATATATATGTATGTGATATCAAAAGTTTTGTATATTGCCTGAGTTATAACAATATAAAATCACTTGCCTTGTATCGAATAGAATCAAAACTCAATACTTCTTCAGAAGAATTCAAGAAAAACATTGATACATATAATCAACTACTCTCACTTTATCATGAGCGTTTGGGAGTGGTAATGGCAGGAGGACCATCTTCAGCTATCATCAAACATAAGGAACGTGGGAAATTACTTGCTCGTGAAAGAATTGACCTTCTTGTAGATTCCAATACTCCTTTTCTTGAGTTATCGCCAATGGCGGCTTGGGATATGTACAATAATGAATTCCCATCAGCAGGAATTATAACCGGCATTGGAATCATACATGGACGTGAAATAATGATCATTGCTAATGATGCTACAGTTAAAGGTGGAACGTACATTGAGCAAACTATAAGAAAGCATGTAAGAGCGCAGGAAATAGCAATGCAAAATCACCTGCCATGTGTTTACATGGTTGATTCAGGAGGAGTTTTCTTACCTGAGCAATCAAAAGTCTTCCCTGATAGGTTCGATTTTGGAAGATTCTTTTATAATCAGGCGAAAATGTCATCAATTGGCATTCCTCAAATTGCAATTGTAATGGGATCCTGCACTGCTGGTGGTGCTTATGTACCGGCAATGAGTGATGAAACGATAATAGTTAGAAACCAGGGTACAATCTTCATTGGTGGGCCTCCGCTTGTAAAAGCAGCTACAGGTGAAGAAGTAACTGCTGAAGAACTTGGAGGTGCAGTGGTTCATACTTCTATTTCGGGGGTGGCTGATCATCTGGCTGAAAATGACAGGCATGCAATTCAAATTTGCCGTGACATTGTTAGAACATTTAAACAGTCTAGTGGTCAATCAATTGAACGGATTAAAAGTATAGACCCTTATTATAATCCTTCAGAACTTTATGGTATTGCTCCACTTGATTTGCGCAAACCGGTTGATTCAAAAGAAATTATTGCAAGAATAGTTGACGAGAGTTGCTTTCATGAATTTAAAGCTAATTATGCACCGACGCTAGTAACAGGTTTCGCCCATATTATGGGATATCCTGTTGGTATTCTTGCCAATAGCGGTGTGCTTTTTGGAGAAACTGCTTTAAAAGGAGCTCATTTTATTGAACTTTGCGTATCTAGAAATGTACCAATTGTATTTTTACAAAACATAACGGGGTTCATTGTTGGTCGTGAGTATGAGCGAAGAGGTATAGCAAGAGATGGTGCTAAGATGGTTCATGCTGTAGCAAATGCCAATGTTCCCAAGTTTACTATTGTCTTTGGTGGATCTTTCGGCGCAGGAAATTATGCAATGGCCGGAAGAGCCTATGATCCAAATCTACTCTTCATGTGGCCAAATGCCAGAATCTCTGTAATGGGAGGTGAACAGGCTGCGGGAGTTCTTACTACCGTGAAAGAAGAGCAGCTAAAAATTAAGAATCTTCCATTTTCTGATAAAGACAGAAATGAATTGCACAGTTCCATTCTTAAAAAGTATGAGGAGGAAAGCTCAGCTTATTACAGTACTGCACGGTTATGGGATGATGGTATCATTGATCCTCTTGATACACGCACCATACTGGCAATTGGAATTGCAACTTCAGCAAATAAAAAATGGGAAGAAACCAAGTTTGGTGTATTCAGAATGTGAAAACACTGCGCTACAAATAAATGGTGATTTTTTCACTAGATAAAATACAAAATGCTAAATCCTGGAAATTAATAATTGACAAACCTGACAATGCAATATAAAACTCTTGAAATAGTACATACAGACAGAATAGTGACTATATGGCTTAATCGGCCCGAAATACGAAATGCTTTTAATGAAGTAATGATAAATGAGCTTATTTCTGCTTTTAAGGTGGTTTCAGGCACTCCCAATGTTCGGGTTATCATTTTACGGGGACGAGGGAAAGCGTTCTGTGCAGGGGCTGATTTGAACTGGATGAGGGATGTTGCAAGTTACTCATACGAACAGAACCTTAAAGAAAGCCTTCAACTAGCTGATTGTTTCAATACAATTTATACCTGTCCTGTTCCTACTGTTGCTGTTGTTCACGGAGCAGCTATTGGTGGAGCCAATGGACTTTTGGCTGCCTGCGATATTGCTGTCTGTGATGATGAAACCATATTCTCTTTATCTGAAGTCAAGATAGGAATAGTGCCCGCCTGTATTAGTCCTTTCGTTATCAAAAGAGTAGGAGAATATGGTGCAAAAGAATTGATGCTCACCGGCAGAAGGATAAATGGAAAAGAAGCTGAATGGTTCAGGCTTGTCAATAAGTCTCTTCCATCTGAAGAAATCGATAATTATCTTAATGAACTGGTTAAGATGCTTCTATCAAGTGGCCCTAAAGCAGTTGAGCATTGTAAGGTCCTGATAGATCAGGTTTGCAATAAAATTTCTTTTCAGGAATCACTTGAATATACAGCTAAGATGATTGCTGATATCAGAGCCTCTGAAGAAGGTCAGGAAGGTATGGATGCCTTTCTTAATAAAAGAAAACCCAACTGGAATGAGGAATAGCATAATTATAATCTGGTTAACAAAGTGCTAATAATATGAATCTGTGTTTCAGGAACATTTGACAGGATTATGGAGATAAAAAAACTACTGATAGCTAATCGTGGAGAAATTGCAATTCGTATTATAAAAACTGCCCGTCAAATGGGTTATTCTGTTGTGGCAGTGTACTCCGATCAGGATAAGGATGCTGCACATGTGAAAGAAGCTGATGAATCAATCCATTTAAAAGGCAGCACATTATCTGAAACTTATCTTAACATTGATGCTATTTGTAAAGCAGCCAAGTATACAAATTGTGATGCGATTCATCCCGGTTATGGATTCCTGTCAGAGAATCCTTTATTTGCTCAAACATGTGAAAATGAAGGAATCAATTTTGTTGGGCCTTCCTCTAACTTGATAAGAATGATCGGTAATAAAATTGCTGCTCGTGAAATAGCCACTAGATATGATGTTCCTATCATACCCGGACTAACCGGAAATCCATCGGAACTTCAACTAAATATAGATAAAATAGGCTACCCTCTGCTCATTAAGGCTGCCGCAGGAGGAGGAGGGAAAGGCATGAGAATCGTTAACTCGAAAAAGGAACTTGTTGGTGCATTACAATCAACTTCATCCGAAGCAAAGAATTATTTTGGTGATGCTACTGTTTATGTTGAGAAGTTTTTTAATGAACCACGACATATTGAAGTTCAGGTCTTCGGTGATAAACATGGCAATGTTATTCATTTGTTTGAAAGAGAATGTTCTGTCCAGCGCCGGCACCAGAAAATTATTGAAGAAGCTCCTTCACCCACTCTTACTGATGAAGTTAGGGAAAAGATATGTTCCGCTGCAGTTAAATTAGCATCTTCTATTGGATACTATAGCGCAGGGACTATTGAATTTCTTGTAGATAAGTCACTTAATTTCTACTTTCTGGAGATGAATACCCGAATACAGGTAGAGCATCCGGTTACAGAGATGATCACAGGAATTGATATTGTTAAAGAGCAGTTTCGTGTAGCTGAAGGCAAAACACTTTCAATTTCGCAGGAGGATGTAAAGATCAAAGGGCATGCTGTAGAAGTAAGAGTATATGCTGAAGACCCCTTGCATAATTTCATGCCATCGCCTGGTAAAATAGTCAAATATGCTTATCCCAAAAGCAATTCCATTAGAATGGATGATGCCAGATTACACGACAACAGTGAAATATACAGCAACTACGATCCAATGATTAGTAAGGTCATTGCTTCAGGTAATGACAGGCAGGAAGCCATTGATAAACTGCTTGCTTTTCTTCCACAATATCAAATATTTGGGATTCAAACCAACTTGTCATTTCTTCAAATGATGCTGTCAAATCCTGATTTCATCAGAAATGTTGTGCATACCCGATATATTGATGACAATCTGATCAAATTACTGGATCTTTTCAAAGATCAAAAAGAATCAATTGATTACAATATTCCTTTGGCCGCCGGTTTAATACATAGCCTACATCACAACAATAATCAAAAGCCTAAATGGAATGAAATAGGTTATTGGAGACTTTACAATAAAATGGCGGTACTATTAGATAACCTCTTCTTTGAACTTATTATAGAAAAACAAGGATATAAACCGGCTACTGAAAATTCAATCACTTATACCATTAATGGACAACAGTTGTCGGCAACACTAAGTAGTAATATCGATGGCAGTTTCAACATTGATTGTCTTGATTCTACATATAAAATATACATGGCTGGAATTAGCAGTAATTCAGTACTGATTAAATGTAACGGTTATGAATTTACATTTAATCTCCCATTTACTGCTCCGGATGATGCCTTGAGTCTGCCATCGGTTTCATCGGTTAATACTGATCAGGGTGATATCATTTCTCCAATGCCTGGAAAGGTTTTGGTTGTTAATATAAATGAAGGTGACGAGGTAAAAAAGGGAGATCTCTTAATGATTATCGAGGCAATGAAGATGGAAAACAACATTCTGGCAATAGTAGATGGTACTGTTGATAAAGTGATGGTAAAAGAAGGTGATAATGTAGATACATCAACACATCTGGTGCGCATTGCATAAAGTAGGTTCAACTATTAAATGAGAAAATAAACTGTAACGCTTTCAAACCAATATTTGTAACTATGGATTATAATCTGGCTGATGAACACAGAATGATCAGGAATACTGTTCGGGATTTTGCTGAACGTGAAATACGCCCACTTGCTCAACAACTTGATGAGAAGGCTGAGTTTTCTCCAGAATTAACCGCTAAAATGGGTGAGTTAGGATTATTTGGCATTTACCTGCCCCAGGAATATGGTGGACACGGTATGGATTACTTATCATACATTATTGCAGTTGAAGAGATTGCACGCGTGGATGGATCACAGGCTGCTACTCTTGCTGCTCATAATTCACTAGGCATTGGTCCACTTTACAATTTTGGAACTGAAGAACAAAAGAAAAAATACTTACCACAATTATGTACAGGGAAAGCACTATGGGCTTTTGGCCTTACAGAACCTGATGCAGGGAGTGATTCGAGAGGATCAAAAACAAAAGCTATTCTGGATGATGGCAACTGGGTAATAAATGGTTCAAAAATATTTATCACAAATGGATCAGTTGAAATTTCCATTGGTGCTACTGTTCAAGCCGTTACTGGAGAAGTTGATGGCAAAAAAGAGTTTACTACACTGATTGTTGAGAAAGATACTCCCGGATTTATCAGACAAACAATGCATGGTAAAATGATGTGGAGGTCGTCTGATACTGCTCAGCTATTTTTTGATGATTGTCGTGTGCCAGAATCCAGCATGTTAGGAGAAAGGGGACAGGGATCAAAAATAATGTTGGCTACCCTTGATGCCGGTCGCCTGAGTATTGCAGCAATGGGATTGGGTTGTGCACAAGGAGCCTATGAATTAGCACTTAATTATGCAAAAGAGCGTAAACAATTCGGCCAGCCAATATCAAATTTTCAGGTTATATCATTTAAACTGGCTGATATGGCAACAAAAATAGAGCTTGCCCGCAATCTCTTGTATAAAGCTTGTTGGCTTAAAGATAACCATCAGCCTTATGGTAAAGAATCGGCAATGGCTAAACTATATTGCTCAGAAATAGCAAAGGAGGTTGCCGATGAAGCCGTTCAAATACATGGAGGTTATGGTTTAATGAAAGATTATGCTGTTGAACGTTTTTATCGTGATCAACGACTTCTTCAAATCGGAGAAGGAACTTCTGAAATACAACGAATGATAATTGCAAGATACATACTTGGATCTTGAAAAAAGTTAAGTCGTTGTACGACAGTAAATATAGTCAAGTGATGCTGCTATTTCAGATTGCCAATTGGATGTGAATAATATGGATATATATACTTCAGTAAAACAATCTTTGTCAGTGCTCCGTTAAAAATAGTATGAAATATCCAGAGAGTGAAATAAGAATAACCGAAACTCCACGTGACGCACAACAAGGATTGCCATACATTATTCCTTTTGAGAAACGTGCTGCATATATTAACACATTGCTCAAAGTAGGATTTGATGTAATTGACTTCGGAAGCTTCGTTTCACCAAAGGCAATACCTCAAATGGATGAGCAGGAAAGAGTTCTCCAACTTGTGGATAAAGCTATTGGGAGTTCAAAATTAATGGCAATTGTAGGTAATTTGAGAGGTGGAAAAGATGCCGCTTCACAAGAAAAGCTTGATATAATTGGCTTCCCGTTCTCAATGTCAGAAACCTTTTTACAAAAAAACATTAATTCTTCACTTCCCAAAGCAATTGAAACTGTAGATTCATTAGCACTTCTTTGTGCTGATTCAAACAAAGAACTTCGAATCTTTATGAGTATGGCCTTTGGTAATCCATATGGTGATAAATGGAGCTCCGATGAAATGGAAGAACTCATCTCGGTATTTATTAAGCAAGGCATTAAAACGATCACTTTATCAGATACTATTGGCGTAGCAACTCCCGACTCTATCACTGAAATCTTTAACAGGGTTTTAAGCAAGTGGCCTGAAATAGAGTTTGGCTTGCATTTGCATACTACTGCTGATGATTGGTATGATAAAATCGAAGCAGCATGGTTAGCCGGTTGTCGATCTTTTGATACTGTTATTAATGGTATTGGTGGATGCCCTATGACTGGCTATGAAATGATTGGAAACCTCGACACGCTTAACTTGTATAAGTTTATCAATGACTTTAAGATATCCTCAAGATTGGATGAGAGGGCCCTGGGTTCTGCAATTATGATGGCCGCTGAATTATATAATGTGCCCTTTAAGAACTAATTAGCAATTATCATTTTGTCGCCTTTGCAAAGTGATACCTAATCATTATAAGTTTCAATTAAGTAAAATATTTTTGTACTTTTGCAACCGCTAAAAATATCCTAAGGGAATGTAGAAACTAATAAATAATCTAAAGAGGAGGGTTCTAATGATTGAGACCATAAAAATAGGTACGCTTAGGTGGCATCATATACTTGACCCTACCGACGAAGATTTACAATTTCTAAAAGATAATTTCCATTTTCATCCCCTTGATATTGAAGATTGCCGCAGCCGAACTAATCAACGGCCCAAGATTGATATTTACGACGAGTATTATTTCCTTATATTACATTTCCCTTATTTCGATCGTTGGAATCGTTTTCTAAAAGTAAAAGAAGTTAAAATCTTTTGGGGATCTGATTTTATCATCACCATTGGCAAATCTCATTGGGTGGTGAAAAATCTATTCAATAGTGGACGTGAACCCGATGATACTTATCAGGTGAGACAAGTTGGTACAAGTGATGCGTTATTATATAAAATACTTGAGAACCTTATGCTTGAATCGTTGTCACTTTTAAGCAAGGTAGGGGTGGAGGTTGACCTGATTAACAGAGATCTCTTTAATAAGAAAGCTGAACGTACAATTGAACGTATTTCACTTACCAGAAAGAATATCATCCTGGTAAATACTATCTTCAAACCGCAATTAAGACTCTTTCATAAATTCGAATCTGGTGAAATTGAAGGATATGCTGAAAATATGGAAGATTACTGGGGCAATATTCTCGACTACTATCAGAAAATGTGGGATATGACTGAAGATTATCAGGAAATTGTTGAAGGACTGTCTAAAACTTTTGATTCTCTGCAAACCAATCGAACAAATGAGATCATGAAGGTGCTCACCTTAATTTCTTCAATTTTGCTTCCTTTAACATTTATCGCAAGTTTGTATGGAATGAATATCGGATTACCTCTTCAAAATGATCCTCATTCATTCACATTACTTATGGCCTTCATGGTGATGCTTGCCAGTAGTATGATATTTCTCTTTAAAAAGAAAAAGTGGATGTAATTATTCTATTCATAATCAGGCGTTTCTATGATTGGTTTAATAATTCTGTTAAATCTGCAATTCTTTCTTGAACTTCGATGTAACAAATGACGTTACTCAGAAAATAGATTTTTAAAAATTTTTGCGTTATGGTACTAGTAACAGGTTCAACCGGTTTAGTTGGTTCATATCTATTACATGCTTTATTGTTAAAGGGAGAGAAAGTCAGAGCTTTGCTCCATAACGACAATAGTTTAGATAGAACCAGACGAATTTTTAAGATTTTGGGAGATGATTCCGAAATGCTTATTAATCAGATTGAATGGATAAAAGGTGATGTCCTTGATGTTCAGATATTATCTGAATCAATGCAGGATATTGACCAAGTATATCATTGCGCGGCAATTGTTTCCTTTGATCCTTCAGATAAAGATCTGATGATGAAAGTTAATGTAGAAGGAACAGCAAATGTTGTCAATGCTGCACTTGAGAGTAAGGTATCTAAATTGTGTTATGTAAGTTCAATAGCTGCACTTGGTAGAAGTGATAATTCAAAAATTATTGATGAAAACTCTGAGTGGAATAATAGTTCATACAATTCATGTTACTCCAAAAGCAAGTATTTTGCTGAAAGAGAGGTTTGGAGAGCATCTGCCGAAGGATTACCTGTTATAGTTGTGAATCCGGGGATTATTTTTGGATATGGACATCCTGAAAAAGGCAGTACGAAAATGTTTAGTACTATACGTAAGATTTCTCTCTTTTACGGTAAGGGATCTAATTCGTATGTGGATGTAGAAGATGTAGTTGAAGCGATGATAGCTTTAATGCAAAGTGAAATTAAGAATGAAAGATTTGTGGTTTCAGCCGGCAATTATAGCTATAAGGAAATATTTTCACTTATAGCTAAGGGTTTCAACAAACCTGAGCCAAAATATGCAGTGCCTGATTTTGCTCTTGATGTAGTTTGGAGATTTGAAGCAATCCGCTCAGCCCTAACTAAAGATAAACCATTAATTACACAGGAAACTGCCCGTACATCAAAGCATGATTTTTATTATTCAAATGAAAAGCTGGTGAAATTCCTAAATTATAAATTCAGGCCAATTGAAGAGACTATTGGAACTCTTTGCAAAGCAATGGCTGCTGATACAGTATAAGTAAATGCACTTTCCTATCTTATTGGTAAATAAACTGACGTATTCTTGTTGGTAATTAAAGTAAAAACTTCAAAATTTTATTTTAAGGCAAGAGTTTTATAATGCTCATATCTGTCCATTACATCCATAACAAACCTGTGAGTTTCTTTTCCACTGATACGACCGTATTTCACAACCGAATCATTATAATATTCAGGCTTAGATTTAGCTAATAGAAAATAATCAACATTATTATGCCAGACTGTTGGGTCCTTATCATATTTTTCGGCAAGGTTCCTGGCATCCAGAATATGCGCTAAGCCAATATTATAAGCAGCAAGTACGAACTTTTTACGTTCATTTATATCAGGAACCAGTTTACTCAATCTTTTATCCAGATAATTTAAAAGCTTAACACCGGCAGCTATTTGCTCATTTGCTGTAGATGCTTTATTTGCTCCAAATTTTGTGGCGGTTGAGGGCATCAATTGCATTAATCCAAATGCTCCTCTATGTGAAATTACATTACTATTGAATCTTGATTCCTGATAAATCAATGCAGCAACAAGTCTCCAATCCCAACCTATTTTTTTACTCATCTGCCGTATAATCTCGTCATAATCAGAAATAGGCCGCTTATCTAATGGTTTGCCAAGTGCAACTTTAACCCATCGAGGATTATCAAAATACCTTGACTGTAATGTAGCAAATTGGTGTGATTCTTTGTTTTCACTAATCCATGTATTCGTTTCTTCGAGAAGATTAACAGCGCCTTTTCTAACTACCCATGAAATGTCTATTCGTGGACTTACTCTTGTTTGAACATCAATATTATTGCACGAAAGCATCATAGCCTTTGCTGATTTTTCAAATGCCAGGCTATAATCTATTGTGCCATCCGACACATTTTCAATCAGTTCATTAACAGTTGAATTTTTTAACGCTTCTATTGTTATTGCATTTGAATTAGCATGCTGAATATCACTTAAATAGAACTGTGCCTGTTTATTTGCCGGTAAGGTTATCGTTTTATTTCTCAATTCATTGATATCGGTTATTATCTTTTTGTCTTTTGACCGATTATTGCTTTTCTGCTGTACAAGTACTTGAAAGTCTGAATAAATGGGGGTAGTATAAGCAAGGTCGAAATTGTCATCCAAAATCTTCGGCAATTCCATGGCTACAATATCTACCTTTCTTTGCTGCAGATATTGCAAGGCTTTATAGACATCGGGTTCAACGATTATTTCTAATGAAACACCAAGGTGATCAGCAAATAATTTTAATAACTCATATTGATATCCATATGATTCACCTTCATAATTAAAATAGTTGAAAGAGTTATCATCGGTTAAAGCTACAAGGGTTCCACGACTTTTGATATCTTTTAAAAGACCTCCGGTTTGTCCATTTTTTAAAAAAGGCTTTTCATTTGTAAACGAGCATGATTCTGGGACAAAGAGAATGAACAAGATAATAATTCCGGATGAAAAATAATTGATCAGTTTATGGTACATTCGTTCCGTTTTGGTTAATAATGTCATGCAGTACCATGTTTAATCGGATCTGCAATCTTTATTTCACTACTTTGATCCGGGGGATGAACATTATAGATTCTGTTTATCTATGTGCCGGATGTAAATCCTAAAGCGGATTATTTATCCTAAACACAGTTTGTTTGGTTTTTGTTTATTTTAACCAGAACAAGCTACAGAAGTGAAATGCAAATATATGTAAAAAAGCTGAGATATCACGGTTTAATAACAAATTTTAACGTTTCCCGCATAAGACTCTCATTATTAATCTGGCTGAGCTTCTTCAAATTCAAATGTTAATAGAACTGATTGTACTTGTCGCAGTAAATCTGCCTTGTCTTTATTTGGTGCATATACATAGCCATCAAGAGTAATAACCATGTTATTTTTTTTATCAACAAATGTATAGTTAATAAAAGGGCCTCCCATAAAATCCCTTCTAACTTCCCATAGTCCACGTGTTTCCACTACGAGAGCTTTCTTAATATCTAAATTACGTTTAACAGGTGGGATTATACTTCCCGCAACAACCATATAAGAACTATCTGACGGTCCTGGTATATATAGGTGTGTAAACTGGTTTCTTACTGAAATTATTTTATTTAGATTAAACGCTACTGTATCAGTGTAAGGATAACTATAAATAATAATTCCCTGAGAAATAATATCCGCTTCATTTCGAAGCCATAAGAATCCTGGTTTATTTACAGCTACATAATAATCTCTCGGAACCTTCACCTTTAGGTGAAATTTCTCTTTAATGAGTTTTACAGCAGCAGGATTCTGTGTTCTTGAATAAAATGCTTGCAACCTTTTAATCTCTTCATTTTCGTAGATATTGAAAATGTCTCTCTTATGCGTTTCAAACAGTTCTTTTAAATTTTCAATATTGGGAGCAGTGATTTTTACTACTCGTTGAGGCATAGCCCAGACATTGTATGCTGTTTCGTATTTACCTTCAGTTAATGAACTATCAATAGCAACGGCAAGAATATTACGGTGTGTTTCAAAGAAACGACTGAATTCGTCAAATTTTAATTGAATTATTTTAAATAATGGTTCTGGTTGGGGTAATCCTGTGCGATTGCTATTAAAAAAAGATTTTATACTATCGCCAATTGTAGTTTTCCAAAGATTATCTTCAATAACAACAATTACTTCATCAGCTTTTCCTGTGGATGATGCTTTAACCGGTTTATCAGATTTGCATGAAAAGAAACCAATTAAAGATAAAAGTAACAGTGCAATAACTATTATTGACCTCGATTTTTGCATACTAACAGGATTAATACAGTTACCTCTTAAGAGGCAACCGCTACTTTTATTTTCTGACCAGGTTTGATTGATCTTTCATTACGGATGTTATTCAGCTTTTTAATTTCTTCAACTGAACAACCATCATGCTTTTGAGCAATAGTCCATAATGTATCACCACGCTGAACGGTATAATAAATGAATTGATTGCTATTTCTTTTTTCTGAAGGCGTTTTCTTTTCTGCTAAATTTTCAGTTACTGTTTCTGTGATTTCTTTCTTTCCAACAATAAGTTCATCTCCCGGATGAATAACAGTGCTTGCCAAATTATTCCACTCTTTAATATCGGATACAGTCACTTTATTCTTTTGTGCAATTTGATTAAGAGTTTCACCTTTCTCAACCTTATATTTAACATCTTCAGTTTTTACCGGCTTAGTTTCTTTATTTTTTGAAGTGTCGATTTGAGCTAAAACTTCTTTAGGTTGCGTTTGTTCCTGAACCTTTTCAACCTTTGGTTCATGTTTTTTATTACTTGCAAATTGCTGATCAATCACCGTTTCAGGACGAACAATTAATCTTTGGCCAACAGTGACTTTTGATGATCTTAGTCGATTCCATCGTTTGAGTTCTGAAACGGAACAATGATACTTGTTAGAAATTAGTCCCAAATTTTCACCTCTTCTCACTTTATGGTATTCGGCCTGAGTAACCGTCTTCATCATTGAGACTAATTGTTCCTGCTCAACTTTTTTTTGTGTTCCCAAAGCATATAATTGTGCTTCATTATTTACAAATGAAGGGATATATTTTTTGGGAAGTCTTACAGTATAAGATTTTCCTGATATAGCCGGAATTACACCTGCTTTATATGAAGGATTAAGAAACTGTAGATCTTCAATGGGTACCTTAATATTTTCTGCAATCTGATTAAAGGTCAACATATCTTTAACAATTACAGTATCTATTTCATAATGACGTATCCTCGGCTCCACTGCTCTCAAATTATGCTCTGCTGCATAGCTCATCACATAAGTTACCCCAATGAATGCAGGCACATAACCACGTGTTTCAAGAGGAAGGAAAGGGCGTATTTGCCAAAAATCCATTTTCCCACCTGAGCGGCGAATTGCTTTATTTACATTACCGGCACCTGAATTATATGCAGCAAGTACGAGAAGCCAATCTTTATACATTTTATATAAATCGCTCATATGCTGACATGCTGCAATAGTTGAACGAATAGGATCGCGCCTGTCATCAACGAAAGAGGTAACGTTTAAGTCGTACATTTTACCAGTTCCATACATGAATTGCCATAGACCGGTAGCACCCACTCTGGAACGAGCTTCAGGATTAAGAGCAGATTCAACTATTGCAAGATACTTTAATTCGAGAGGCATGTTAAATTTATCGAGCTGCTCTTCGAACATTGGGAAATATATTTGAGCAAGTCCCATTACTCTCTCAGTCAGAGCTCTTTTTTTAACAGCATATAATTCAATATAATCTCTTACATACTGATTGTAGGTAAGTTTAATGGGTGTAGCTGCATCTAATTTGCGCAACCGTTCATAATATACTGAGTCAGAATAAACCGGAACAAATCCCTGGTTAAAACCAAATACATTTTCAAGCTCTTTACCAGATGCACATTCATATCCTTCGAAATATTTTAAATTAGCAAGACTATCGAGCGCTGCAGCAATAAAGTCGTCTTTGATAAAATCAAAATCCCTGGAAGTTGTATCAACAGCTTGGCGTGTCTGACTAAATAACTCACTAAATGGCAAGAACAAGAAAAAACCCAAAAGGGATAAAAAGAGATGTTTCTTCATTTTTTTATTTTTTAGTTGCTACCCGGTTGCAACAGTGTTATTTGCAAAAATAACTTTAATTGATTGTAAAGATAGAAAATTTTAACTTTTTTTGGAAAAACTTTTTGAACAATTTTAAAGACAGTTCTCTCCTGTGCATCCTTATTGAATTCTAAATGGTTGAATATTAGAAATATATAATCATCTAAAGCATAATATCCTGTTTTTGCCCCATTTTACTTATTTCACGATTTCTGATAGATGTTTTGCATTTCTAACGTCATTTATCACCCACATAAACTGATCACACCTGGTATTGTCTGAGTAGAGGATGATAATATTCCATACAGAGTAATGTCAATGCGATTGGTTGTCTTTTTTAGCAGATTATTTTGAATTGGTAAACACAGATCTTGAATAAAAGCTGTACTAAGATCGTATTAAAGTCGTATATCAAACATATTTCAGCCGTTATTTGTACGTATTTCATACGTGTGTACACGTATGAAATACGTATGAAATACGTATAAAATACGCATGAAAGACGACTTCAGGCCGATTTAAGACCAACTTATAACCAATTTCGGACCAAACTCCTCCTTACCTCTGAAAAACTTAACAGTTCTCTTTTCTCATTCTTAATTTTATTAAAACGGGAGAAGTCAACCGATGGAATAGTAAACTTAAGCAACCAAGTACTGAAGCACCGAAACCAAATGAGTGAATCAATGAAAGTTTTCAAATGAAGAAAAGAAAGTAGAAACTCAAATAGGAATCAAGGACCTGTATGCAGTAGAATAATGCGAAATACGAAGATAATGTGAGTGGGGAGACCTTTATGTGGATAACAGCAAAGAGTGTCGCAAATAACACCTAAAGTGGTGTGAAAGGTCGGAAAAAGAAATAGGAGGAAAACTATTACATTTTCCTCCTATTCAATCTTTAGATAATTAAAACTTTATCCGGCAAGAGTAAATTTAATAGGCATGTTAAATTGAACACGAACCGGTTTACCTCTTTGCTTTCCAGGATTCCATCTAGGCATGGCTTTAATAACTCTCACTGCTTCTTCATCGCAGCCTCCGCCAATACCTCTAAGTACTCTAACATCAGTAACATTACCGTTACGTTCCACAACGAAAGTTACATAAACAGTACCCTGTATACCACTTTCTCTTGCCATTTGAGGATAGACAATATTTTGTTGTAAGAACTGTATTCTGGCAGCATCACCACCAGGATATGAAGGAGACTCTTCAACAACAGTAAAAATTTCAGCTTCAGCAACTTCTTCTTCTTCAACTACTGCAGGAGGAGTATAATCTTCTATAACAGTTAGTTGGTTTGCCTCAGCATCAATAACGAGATCATCATCTACTTTTACATCATCGGTAACAATATGAATAAGAGTAGTCTGTGCAGGAGGAGCCGGTGGTGGTGGAGGTTTATTCTGTTGAGTGATCTCAACCATTTCTTCCTCAACTGCTTCAACTTGTCTGGAACTAATATCTACCTGTTTGGTATCATAACTTTTCCATTCAAAAGCAACAAGCATAGCACCGATGGCAATGATTAATCCGATCTGAACAAAGAAAGTCTTTTTACTTTCAAGGTCAGCTTTCGATGATTTTTTTGCGTCCATATTGTTATTTAATAGTTGTTACACGATTTAAAAAGCTACTTTAAATCCGTCAGCTAAATTAAGTTATTTTTTGTTAAAAACAACTTAAAAAATTCCTTCTAATATATAAACAAATAATACCTTACTCTTATTGCATGGATCTAAGATATATTATTTGTTTAAATTAACTTTTATTAGGCTCCGATGTGTCCCTTATATGCTTCAGGATCCAGTAAACTTTTTAGTTGAGAAACATCCTGAAGTTTAACTTTAACAATCCATCCTTCTCCATAAGGATCTTTGTTAATGAGCTCTGGAGTACTGTTTAATGACTCATTAAATTCTAAAACCTCTGCTGCAACCGGCATAAACAGGTCACTAACGGTTTTTACAGCTTCAATACTGCCAAAAGTTTCACCTTCTTCTATTGTTTCACCTACAGTTTCAACTTCAATGAATACTATATCACCTAATTCTGCCTGGGCATAATCAGTTACCCCTACATAAGCGATATCTCCTTCAACTCTTATCCATTCATGATCTTTTGTGTACTTTAGGTCGACTGGAATGTTCATGTCTTTATTTTTTTGTTGTTTAAAATTTTGTCAAAATTAACAAAACCTATGTTTCCTCAATATTTTTTTGAATTCTTTCTTTGCCAATAATTTAATTATTGTGCAAGCGTAAATCGCAAGGTTATTCCGGCATTGGTTGTTGAATTATCAAACTGATTGGAAACAAATGGATTAGTGATTGTTTTATCAAAAAATAGTCGAATATTAAATCTCTGATTTATGACATAATCGGCTGATGTATTAATCGAAATCATTCGGTTACCTGTAGATATTTGATTGATTGCTTCATCAAGACGACGCAGTACTGTCTTGTTATCCCGGATTGAAACATCAGCTTTAACATTGAGGTCGCTCTTCAACTGTTGACGTTTCCCGCCACTTGACAGGTTGAGTTTAACATCCTTAAACCTGTATCCTAAACCTATCACAATTTCATTGTTTGATACTTCAGTTAATTGATTGTTCACAAAGCTTAGTGAAAGCGTTCTCGACTTTTTAAATTCTATTTTCGAAAGTAAACTATTATTCCAGGTCAAATCAATATTAAATAGTGGCGCAAATTGTTCACTTATTGTAACAACTTCAATTCTGTTTTTTGGAATAAAGTTTCCAGCCACATCAAGGTTTGCCGGGAAACCATAGTTCTCGCCGTAATCAATATTTGAAACATAAGAACCAACCGAATAGGTTGAACGATATGAATGACCAATGCTTACTTGTTTAAACCAATCTTTCAAAAATGGAAGTTTTGATAAACCGGTATATGTAAATCGCCAGTTTGGAATCGGTATTTTTGGGAATGCGGAAAGGCTGACTTTTGTTGCCGATTTGCCTGTGTAGGCAGCAAGAAATGCCGGAATGAGAACATCCTGAGAAGATGGACCATAACCTACCGGATAGCCGGTAGTGTCATTTATATCTGTTGAATTAGGATTTGCCGCTCCTAATCGTGCTGCTATAATTCTTCTATTAGCTTTAAACTCTTCAAATGTGGCCGACACATTATCAACATTATCTTTCACAAAAGCAGTCTTTAGTGAAATAAACGACAAGCTATATGAACCACGATCTTGTGGGGAAGTAGCAGTGAACTTGCCTTCAGTTGGATTGAATTTAAAGTACTCCTGATGCCCGAAAGATTCCTTTTTGTCTGCATTGAATTCAATTCTAAATTCAGGGAAAGGTTCATAGGTAGCTCTAGCTGAAAGGTCTTTCGTTAGTCGTGTTAAGTAGGCGTTATTTAACAGCGTATCAGTCGTAAGCCACCCGTGTTGTTCTGCTGAATAGCGTATGTCCTGCTGACTACCAAATACAAAACCCAACCCGGGAGCCATGTCATTTAACCTGTTACCTAAAATCTCTGGTTTTGGTGTAAATCCCGGCAGAAGAGTACCATTTGACTGGGTGTAGTTAAATTGAACATCTTTAAAACCAGTGATTAATTTAACAGTACCAATTCCAATAGCTTTCATTACCTGTGCTGATGTATTTTTCTTCACTGAATCCTGAGCTATTGTAACTTCTTCTTGTTTTGGTTCTTCTTTTCCGGGCGCAGTTCTTCTTGCACCGGGTGCCTGAGGTCTTGCTCCACCAGTTGATTTCTGTCCAATCTTCCTAAGGAAACCAACCTTGTTATACAAGTTAGTCAATCTTGCATTACCATTGATATTAACAGTATTCGAGTTCTCAATGGTATTACCCATAATTGACTGTATTGAACGGGGCGATGCTTCCCAACGGAATGTACTGTTATATCTTGCATTGAGAGTAAGCCAGTTCAAGATTGGTATCTTATTAATTGGCAGAACATAATTCAAGCTGGCATTTTGGGTGAACCGGTTCATTGTTCCAAAATTCATTACTTCATCCCAAATTGAATCCTTGCGTGCCTGATAGTCGCTGCGATTCCGGTCTATCTTTCCGGGAGGTTCATCTACATAAGCGTTTGCATTGGCATTATATTCAAGCTTTAATGATTGAGCCAAATCAAACTTGAAATCATAAATCCTATTCCAATCCCACATCTTAATATAGGTTGGTTCCAGTATAATCAATGCTTCACTCTTATTTCTTAACAGTTTCTGATTATACTGACGGTTCATATCAGTTCTAAAAGAAAACATCTTAGGAATATAGTAGAAATTGAAATCCTTTATAATGGAGAATGTTTTTCCTTGTAATGCTTTTACGCTATTGAACGGCCGCACTGGTTTAGGGTTATTGATAAAATTATATCCAAGGCCACCCCTGTACTGTTTGCGACGATCATATTCTACATCAATATTCTGATTGTAGATTTCACTATAGGCGTAAGTGAAGTCAAAATTCTCAATATCATAAATCTTCGGCTTTCCAATCTTGCCTACTTTCTCTTTTCTAACATTTACGAAATTTATATTCTTTCGTTTAGTAATGTCCTGAACCTTATTGCGTATAGAGTCTTTGGCATCGCTCTCAAGTTCTTTGAGCTGATCTTTATATAGTATATCAGGATCCAAAGGATTGTATTTAGGAGTCATTCTTGTTTCGGAGTAGTCAATATGCATAGGTATTTTAATTCCGCTTTTTTCGGGGAAGAATTTACCAAGTTGAATATTGGTGGCTACATCAAATTGACCGATTGTTTCTTGTTGCCGTTCATTAACTTTCTTTTCTATACTTCCAAAGCCTGGTGTTGAATAAGCACCTGAAACAACCACATTGCCAAGATCGGCGAGATTTGCAGCAACTCGGGCAGTTGCAGCAACACCACTTGATTCATCAAAGTCAGTCAACCTGAGTTCATTCACCCATATTTCTGCACATTTAGGTTCCCCATCATCTTTGCCACTGAAATTTTGCTTTTTAGGATTCCTTACACCAATCATAAATGCTTTTACATCGCTCAGACTAGGCATACCAACAACAGTTATCTTGTTGCCACCATCGAATACTTCATAAGGTGTAACAACAGTAACCATTGATCCGGGGGTTCCCATAACTTCATTTCGCTTTTGTTTTGCATCCACAAACTTCTGAAGCTGAATGTTCATTTCATTTGCAAGAGGCCATATAGCCCTTTGCTCATTATAAGTAGTACCCCATGGAGTAAATTCTACCGGTACTTCATACTCATAATAATTCTCCGTAAAGTCAGAGCCAATTCTAATGAAGACTGTCAGATCACCTGTTGCCAATTCCTCAAGTGCTTTCACTTTTTCAGCGTGAATAAACATTCGTAAACGTTTGTACTGCCTGAAATCGAAATCGGTTGTTTTATAAGCTCCACGTGCATCTCCATCGAGTAGATCACATACTTTGAGCACCATAGATTGCTCATTAACTTGAGTGAAATTAGTTGTACCAACATTAATTTCACGTTCAATATCAGGTGGAAGATTGTAATTTACATTTTCCCTTCCTTTATTCTCCTCAATGTTTACAGAGGAGATATCAAAAGCAGTAATGCTTTGATTAGGATCTGGATTATATTCACCCGGTGAAAGAAGATTATCATAGTATTTACGCCATTCACCTCTTACAAGGTCAAGTTTTGCGAAACGAAGAACTACAGGTTGTTCCCAGTTTTTGAGAAACATTCTCATAAACCTGATACTCTTAAAATCCTGGATATTACCAACAACCTTGCTAGGGCTTTGAATCGGTACTCTGAATTGGAACCACCTTACATCGGCTTGTTTACCATTTTCTAACTTGATTGGGTCTCTGGGAGTTTGGATGTCAACAATAAAATTTTGACCCACCTTCATGTTATCAGGATCCAGTTTCACATGATACTGAAAATAACGTTCCTGTTCATTGAGTGTATTATCCGTGTTGATGTCTTCAATATTAGGTTTAGGCGTTGCAGCCTCACTGTATGCAGGGTTGGTTTGTTGTTTTTTAGCCGGTGAGTTTCCATCAACACCATTAAATCGTTTATATCTTTCTACTATACTACCATAACGTGGATCAGCATCATAGTCAGCTCCTCTAAAGAAATGATAATCATCTCCTGATGGGTCGCGTGCTGCATTCTGATATGCAACAGAAACAGCTCCGAATCTGTCATTAATCTTTAACACGTAAGTGGTATCAAAGAAAGTACGTTCATCGGCATCCATTAAACCATCATACCCTACATCCTGAAAAGGACGTGCATTCTCATCATCGCTGAATGTATTAACAAGTGATTGTATTGTTGGAACTCTTCCCCAAATGGTTGTATCAACATTAACCACATTCTCATTAGTTGGAAGCCCATTTTCATAACTCTTCCTGCCATCAGGAAGTATATCTTCTGAAATGTCGCCCAGGTTAAAGTACAAATCGCCACCGGTATGCAGTGTATCCTCTGAGAAAGGATCCATTAACCAGAATTCGATATATTCAACATTGGTTGCTTCAAAATCAGTTGATTCAATTCTTCTCATCATGCCTGCCCACCTGGTAGCAGGATCCTCAAGTAAACCACTTTCAGTAATACCTGATGAAATAATTGATGGGTCTACATCGTAATTATAAGGTCCACGTTCTGAAGGGAAATATGCAAGATTAAGAATTTGAAGATTCTGTGGTAATGAAGCGTCTTCAGCTACATCCGGGAATACTTCTTTCTTGGAAATCTGTCTGACTGAGTTCTTTGAAAGCTCATCCTTAGAAATATTATCAGGTCTTAATTTAGTGGTCTTTTCATAGAATATATTATCGATGGTATACCAGCTCAATAGTGCACGATTGTAACCAACCGAAAGTCCATTACCTACATTGGCTTCGGGAAACATATCTCTGGTAGTTTGCCCTCGCGGAATGCTTGATATAAACCAGGTACCAACATTCTCAAGTGGGATTGTTGATTTACTTCCTTCAAAATCATCAATGTATGAAGTTCCCGTTTTACCTACTGCTCTTGAATGTCCGGGAATAAAATGCGCCATTTCACCACTAATCTGTAATCTGGATGGTACTTTCGTTCCGTAAAATGGGAGCTTATCAACTAATCTGGTTAGCCATAAAGATTCGGTTTGATAATCAAAGTTTAATCCCCACATGACATTAGAAATAGGCTCTTGCCCAAAATTAGTCTTTTGGGTAAGCGGCCTTTCATGCAAATTCAAGAGTGTTGCACCAATGAGAAACTTATTATTAACCTTGTAATCAACATGAGCTCCCATCATTGTTTGCTGCTGCAGATTAAAGGTTGCATTATTTTCAAGAGAAATATTTACCGGAGTACCTGAATTTAAGATACCTGCATTTATAATCTTAACCCTGCCTAATGTATAATCAACAGTATAGTCAACATTTTCGGTAAGTGGTATGCCACCTGCAGTTACCCTTACAGAACCCTGTGGAACATTAAGAGCATTAAGTGAAATTTCAGAACCCGATTGAGATTTATATTGACCTTCAATTAAATATCTGTTCTTATCAGGATATTGCTGAGCACCACTTTTTGTTAAAGTATATAGAGAATCAAAGGCATAACGATCGGCTAATTGCTGATCATTAAGTTTAGTTCTTAAATAACTGCCAAAAGGTTCTCTTACAGTAAAGTAAATTCTTCCATTTGATGATTGTATTGTACCACCTTGTGTACCGGCATTATCAATGAAATCGAATAGTCCATCATGTGGAGGATTAAGCTGAGGGTCTAGGTTATCGAAATTGAAAATTCTTAAAAGGGGAACTCCTGAAATATTATCCGGACCTTCGGTGAAATACCCTGTAGGAACTGTATTCTTATTACCGGAGTATAGAATGTTTAAAATAAAATCTTCTCTGTTTACCTGGAAAGCACCAATATTATAGACGTTCTTCATCATCAGGTCCCACATTGGCAATTGTGTGTTGAGAGCAGTGCTTTTCAACAACTTTACTACCAGTGCTGAAGGAGATGTAATACCTTGATCAGAAAATTCACCAACCTGATATATCTTGTTTTCACCAATTACTGTGTATTGATATGCAACCGCCAGTACTTGATCGGCATTAAGAGCAGCATTCAATGAAATAAATCCAAGTTTTGAATTAAATGTATATTCACTTGGATTAAGTTGTCGGGCATTTTCAACTTTTTCGAAATCAGTACCTGCAGTATATCCAAATGGTGCACTCGAAAGATACCTGGTTACATCATTAATATTGCGGAGAATGGTTGTGTCAAATTTCTTTAACAGATCATTGGAAAGATTGTCAGGATATCTAACTGCAGGATCTGGTTTTATAGTTGTATTATAGGGATCTCTTTCTGCAAGATCCATAAATGCAACAATATTACGGTTATCAGTAACTGCAGGGCCAATATTGGTAACCCAAACTTCAATTTTGGTAATATTGATATTTGAATTTACAATAGGCAGTTTACTTAATGCATTATCATAATTATTCCCAAAAGCCTGTGAGAGAAAGAAGTGCTTATTATCTTCATAATCCAATGCAGTAAGACTAAATTCACTTGTTTGTGCCCCTCCCTGAACAGTTATATTTGAGGTTTCACTTTTTTGTTGAGAGAACACTGCTGTAACGGTGGCTTTCCCAAACTGCATTTGAGTTTTTAGTCCAAATAAGCTTTGGCTTCCGGTAATCAGTGTACTGGTTAGAGGAAAAGTTATATCACCTGCTTCAATGAGTTTAATGATTTCGTCTTCTTTACCTTCGTATTTAAGCTTTAATTTATTTTCAAAATCAAAAGTAGCCTCTGTATTATAGTTGGTGTTGAATTCAATTTTATCACCAATCTTAGCCATTACACTCATTTGGATTTTTTGCTGAAAATCGAAATTAGTAGTGCGTCTTTGGCGAAGATCAAGGGCAGGGTCATCACGACGATTTGAAAGGATACCGAAAGTTACTTCTGCACTTCCCTGAGGTCTGATATCAATAGTGCTACCTCCAAATATTCTATCGAAGACTTCACCACCGATATGAATCTGAGGAATAATTCCTGATTGACTGGATGCGGCACCTGCACCTACAGCTCTGTCTCTCCAATAACTTTTTAATGCTCTGTCGAGATTAATCTCTTTATACTCATCAAGACTGTAACTATATGGGTTGGTAACATCGAGTGAACCAGCTTTTTTAGTATACGTATATGTGTTTGTTGCCGGATCATAAATTACTTCATCCTTAAAGTTAGAAGGAGTACCAAGGAAAAGTTTATTATCCTCAAGAGTTGAAGGCATTTTGCCTGGTTGTTGCTCAGGAAGTGGGTATGGAAGTTGTTCACCGGGCAGAGTAGTATCGGGCGGTGAATATTGATTAAGGTTCTTTTCGGGCGAAGCTGAGTTTACGGGGTTAATTACTATTCCCCATAACAATGTCACAACGAAAAGGAGTACAAATGTTCGTAAAAAGTATTTTATAATTCGCTCCAAGGAACTATTAAATTTTATGAATCCGAACCACTAGTAAATACAATTCCTTATTACTGGCTGGGAAACTTGTGTTGTGTATGTGATTTTACTATAAAACTTAACTCTCGACTGTTTTTGCACTTACATAATTCTAAGAGCACTTTTTATTAATTGTTCTACCGAAATTCCACTACCCTCATCAATAAGAATCTTATCAATTGTTTTCTCTGCCAGTGATTTATTGAAGCCAAGTAAAGTTAATGCTGATAACGCCTCTTCCTTATGAGTATTGTGTGCTGTTCCCAAAATTTCTTTTATACCTGTATCCCTAACTAGTTTGTCTTTCAGATCAATAATAATTCTTTGTGCAGTTTTACCACCTATTCCTTTAACTTTTTGTAAAATGCTAACCTTTCCATTGATTATAGCTTCACTAATATCACCCGGGTTAAGTGATGAAAGTATGAGCCTGGCGGTATTGGCCCCAACACCCGAAACAGAAATAAGATGTCTAAACAATATTCTTTCACTTTCAGTTGCAAAACCAAATAAAATGTGTGCATCTTCACGTACTACAAGATGAGTAAGCAACCTGCACTCAGTTTTACCTTTTATTAATGAATAGGTATTAAGTGAAATAGCAATATCATAACCTACACCATGACAATTGAGCACAGCAGAAGCCGGATTAATAGATTCAATTTCACCTTCAAGAAAAGCGTACATAGTTGATTAAAATCTCTTAACCGACAAAAATAGAGATATTTATTTGATTTTTAATCTTCAATTTCAGTTTCAAAATGCAAATCGACTACCTTTACAAATGAATAGAAAGTAGTTAGTGCTTCTATATCGCTGTAATTGAGTCACCAGTAATGTTGTATTAATCAGTCACCAAACATAACAAGGCTATGAAAAAGCTCTACACCATTTTATTTATGTTTTTCATAATATCAGGTATTAATGCTCAACCATGGTTTGATGTTGGAATAAAGGGAGGTATTGGGTCCTCTTTCATGTATAATAAACAGATCTTTACCGATCAGTACCTAACACATGTTTTTAAACCCGGATATACAGTCGGTGCTAAGCTCGGTTTCAATTTTGTACAAGAGCATCAACTCACTGTTGATGTAATGAAAACATCGTACACTCAAGGTTTTCATTATTATCCTGAAGCAGGAGTTGAGAAGAACAGAGAATTTACTATTCAGGGAATGGACTATTTACTTATGTATAGGTTAAACAGAAATGGCACCTATTTTGAAATCGGGCCACAATTGAGCACAGTTTCAAAAGTAAAATATAGTGATGAAGGTGGTGATTTCATTTCTCCCGACAAACCGGCAGATGTTATTAATAAAAGTTACTACGCAGTAGCATTAGGATTCGGTGGATATATCTTCGGAACAGATAACTTTGGAGTAACTACTGGTCTTCGATTAAACTATACATTGAATGATATAGCTTCCGACAAAGGACATGATAAGAATTTTCCTGTTCTGATTGCAGGTGACTCAAATCCTACAAGGAATCTTGGCATTATGTTTATTATTGAAATGAACTACGATTTCGGTTATTTGGTAAGTCCTAGTTGTGGAAAAAGGGGAAAGTTATTTGTTTTTTAATAAGCTCTTTAAAAAGTAAAACTTTCAGTGAAATAAACTGTTGAAATCTCTTAAAAATTTGTTACAGGTTGTTCTTATAACTATAAAGATATATATTTGCATTTATAGAATAAGTTTGTAGCAACCCAAAAAATTACTAATTCATTCAAAGATGAAAAAGATTACTGTTATTGGTGCAGGAAATGTAGGTGCAACTTGTGCCAATGTTATAGCACACAAAGATCTTACCCGTGAGGTTATATTAGTTGATATAAAAGAAGGTGTTGCTGAGGGGAAAGCTCTTGACATCTGGCAAACATCATCTATTAACAACTTTAATACGCGGGTTGTTGGTGTAACCAATGATTACCTTAAAACAAAAGGATCATCAATAGTTGTTATTACCTCAGGCTTACCCCGTAAACCCGGAATGAGTCGGGATGATCTGATTAAGACGAACGCATCTATTGTTATTGATGTTACTCAAAAAGTCATTAAATATTCCCCTGAAGCAATAATTATAGTTGTTTCAAACCCTCTTGACGTTATGACATATGCTGTTTACAGGGCAGCCAGAAAACATTCAAGTAAAGTATTTGGAATGGCCGGTATTCTTGACACAGGTAGATATAAAGCATTTATAGCTGAAGCTCTTGATGTATCACCAAAAGATATTCATTCATTATTATTGGGAGGACATGGAGATTCAATGGTTCCGTTGCCACGTTTTACTTCTATCGCCGGAATTCCTGTTACTGACCTTTTGAACACAGAAGAAATTAACAAAATTGTTGAAAGAACTAAAAAAGGGGGCGGAGAATTAGTAAACCTTATGGGTACTTCTGCATGGTATGCACCTGGTGCTGCTGCTGCGCAAATGGTAGAAGCTATTGTTGATGATCAGAAGAGGATCTTTCCTGTCTGTGCTTACCTCGATGGAGAGTATGATCTTCGTAATGTTTATATGGGTGTTCCCGTAAAACTTGGTTCACAAGGTATTGAAGAGATCATTGAATTAAATCTCACCCCCGAAGAACATAAGATGCTCGAAGAATCAGCCGAGTCAGTTAAAGTAACAATGCGGGTATTGGATGAAATGAATCTGTTTGAGGATTAGTTAAATAAAGTTACTAAAGTGAAATTAAAAGGATCCTTAATGGATTCTTTTTTTTTATTCCTTATATGCTTTAACGTCCGTAACGCCTTACTCAAAAAATTTTAAATCTGATACTCAAACATTTGATTGTTAAAATGAGTTAATTTCATATAGTGCTCTCTAAAATTTTCCATTTATTCTTAATTGAACATTTTTTTGGGATAATTTTATTCTTTAAATGATTAAACGCATTGAATATTCAAACAAAAATGAAGAAAATAGTTGTATTAACGGGAGCAGGCATTAGTGCAGAAAGTGGTTTAAAGACTTTTCGTGATTCTGACGGATTATGGGAAGAATATAAAGTTGAAGATGTTGCATCATACAGTGGTTGGAGGAGGAATCCTGAACTAGTTATGGATTTCTACAATCAAAGACGGCGACAATTAAAAACAGTGGGTCCAAACAACGCTCATTATGCAATAGCAAAGCTTGAACAAAAATATGATGTTCATATAATTACTCAAAATGTTGATGATCTCCATGAAAAGGCCGGCTCAACAAATATAACTCACCTTCATGGTGAACTAACTAAAGCAAGAAGTATCAAATATCCTGAGTTAATTTATTCAATTGGTTATAATGATATTCATTTAGGAGACTTATGCGAAAAAGGCGAGCAACTCAGACCTCATATTGTATGGTTTGGTGAGGAAGTACCACTTATAGAGTACGCTGCTGAAATTGTAACAATGGCTGATTACTTGTTAATAATTGGAACATCAATGCAAGTGTATCCTGCAGCTGGCTTAATTCATTATGCTCCTGAAAGTTGCATTATATATTTAATAGACCCAAAGGCTGAAGATTATTACCATTCAGCTAATATTAATGTTATAAAAGAAAATGCCGGTCAAGCAGTTCCTGTTCTGGTTGAAGAACTACTTACACTGGTATGAAAGCACTTTCCTACTATAAAAATCAACTCTATTGACTATGTACTACTCTAAAAATATATTTTTATTATTCATCGTACTTCTCATGGCTATTGGCTGTAAAAAAGAAGATGATTTCAAAGCTGTTGATGACAAAATTATCAATAACTATCTTAAAGAAGAAAACCTTACAGCTCATAAAACAGAATCCGGACTATACTATATAATCAATTCACCCGGTGTTTTCCCAAAACCTTCAATTAATTCAAGAGTTACTGTTCATTACACAGGTTATCTGACTACGCATAAAGTATTTGAGACTACTGAAGGAGGAGATCCGGTAACCTTTAAGTTAACCGATGTTATAGAAGGCTGGCAAGAAGGACTTCAATTATTTGGCACCGGTGGAAGTGGGATTTTACTTATTCCTTCACATCTTGGATACGGAAGTACCATTATGCCGGGCATACCTGCAAACTCTGTTCTCATATTTGATATTCGTTTGATTAAAGTGGAATGAAAAAAACTTGCAATAGCTAATTAACAATAGTTTTATGCTAAAAAACTTTGCTTTTGTTTTTCAAAAGGTTATATTTGCACCATAATTAAATGATTAAAACAAATAGATATGAGTGGATTAAATAAAGAGATTGCAAAAATCCGTCGTTGGTGTGCAATGCAAGAGCGTTGCCTCGTTGAAGTAAGGATTCATGCTCTTGCATTGGGTCTAAGTGATAAAGATACCGAAAAGGCTATTCAGGCACTCGTCGATGAAGGTTTTGTTGATGAAGAACGATATGCTAAAATATATGCCGGTAGTAAATTTAGAAATAAAAACTGGGGACGTGCACGTATAATAGGTGAACTGAGAGCTCGTCAAATTCCTGCTGACATTATTAAAATTGGGTTGAGTGAAATTGATGAAGAAGAGTATAGAGCCAGAATTATTGAAATGGTTGAACATAAAATAGCCGTTACTGATCGTTCTAATGTTCTACTTTTTAAACATCGGCTTGCAAAAACTGCCATTGCTAAAGGATACGAGAATGAGTTGGTTCACTCTATAATAGATGAACTGATCTCAGAAAAAAAATAATCATGGTCCAAAAAGAACAGATTAACGATTTAAAGAAAAGGCTTGAATCGCTGAGGAGGTTTCTTTGACATCGACCAGAAGCTTGAAAATATAAAAGAAGAAGAGGCTATAACTCATCAGCCTGATTTTTGGAATGATCCCAAAAAAGCCGAATCTCTTCTTAAATCTATACAGGAAAAGAAAAAGTGGACTGTCGACTATCAATCGGCAATCATTTCTTTTGAGGACTTGGCAGTTATCTCCGATTTTTTTGAAGCAGGTGATGCTACTGAAGCCGAATTCGACCATCAGTACCAGGTTACCCTTAAATCAATTGAAAGCCTTGAGCTTAGGAATATGCTTAGTAATGAAGAAGATCATTTAAATGCTATTCTTCAAATTAACGCAGGTGCCGGAGGTACAGAAAGTAATGACTGGGCAGCAATGCTTATGCGTATGTACATCCGTTATGGGGAGCGTAATAATTATAAAATAAAGGAACTTGATGTTCATGAGGGTGATGTTGCCGGTATCAAGTCAGTTACTTTAGAATTTGAAGGAGAAGATGCTTTTGGCTATCTTAAAAGTGAAAACGGTGTTCATCGCCTTGTACGCCTTTCTCCTTTTGATTCTGCAAATAAAAGACATACTTCCTTTGCTTCTGTATATGTATATCCTGTTGTTGATGACAGAATAGATATCCAGATTAATCCTGCTGATATTACCTGGGACACATTCAGATCAAGCGGACCAGGTGGGCAAAATGTAAATAAGGTTGAAACTGCTGTAAGGCTTCGACATGAACCTTCGGGAATAATAATCGAATGTCAGGTTACCAGATCACAAGGACAAAACCGTGAAAAGGCTTTGCAAATGCTGAAGTCACAACTTTATGAAATAGAACTTCGTAAACAGAATGAGGCAATCGCTGCCATTGAAGGTAAAAAGAAAAAGATTGAATGGGGTTCTCAGATAAGAAGTTATGTGCTTCATCCTTATAAGTTGGTTAAAGATGTTAGAACTGATTATGAAACATCCGATACTAATGAAGTTCTGGATGGTGGTCTAAATGACTTTATAAAGGCCTTCCTGATGGAATTTGGAAGAGAAGGAAGATAAAAAAACTTCATTTTATTTTTCTCTAATAGAATTACTACCAACCCTTGAATTAGAGAGGAACATTCTTTAAACATTAAAAGATTGTATGCTCAAATAATCGATATTCGATTTGAGTTACTTTTTTATTTTAAAAGGCCAATATAGTTCAAACCATTAAAATGAGTTGACAAAAAAGCTTTGTATTGCCTGTCAATAAAGAAATATATCGATTGCTATATATAAATTGTATGCTATATAATGTCATTATATCTTTAATCTTTGAAAAGCCTTGATATTATTGATTTAAAATAAACTTTACATTTCGTGAATTCAAAATAACTACCTACTTTTGCAAAAAATCTTCAAGATGAAACCAACACATATTGAACACATTGGCATTGCTGTTAAAGATTTAAAAGAAAGCATACCTTATTACGAAAATATATTAGGATTGAAGTGTTATGCTATCGAGGAAGTGACTGACCAGAAAGTAAAAACAGCCTTTTTTATGATTGGTCAAACCAAGATAGAACTCCTTGAATCAACAGATCCTGAAGGCCCTATTGGGAAATTTATTGAAAAGAAAGGCGAAGGAATACATCATATTGCCTATGCTGTTGAAAACATCGAAACTGCTCTTGAAGAAACAGCTAATAAGGGTATTCAACTAATAGATAAGCAACCACGTAAAGGTGCAGAGGGAATGCATATAGGTTTCCTGCATCCAAAATCAACTTTTGGTGTGCTTACTGAATTTTGCGAAAAGAAAGACAAAGAATAATTTATAAACATTCGGTAAACTCTGGTTGTGGTTGATTTAAACAAAACGGGTTAACTGATCAAAATAAGGTGAAATGGCTTTTGACGATAAAATTAAAGAGCTTCTTGAAAAAAGAGAGTTGGCAAAACTGGGTGGAGGCCAAAAAAGAATTGATGCCCAGCATGCAAAAGGTAAGCTAACTGCCCGCGAAAGAATAGATCTTTTATTAGATGAAGGTAGTTTTGCTGAATTTGACATGTTTGTCACACACAGGTCGTATAATTTTGGAATCAACGAACATAAATATCTCTCTGATGGTGTAGTTACCGGACATGGTACTATTGACGGAAGGGTAGTTTATGTATTTTCACAAGACTTTACGGTTTTTGGCGGATCATTATCTGAAACATTTGCAAATAAGATTTGCAAGGTCATGGATCAGGCAATGAAAGTTGGAGCTCCTTTAATTGGTATAAATGATTCAGGAGGTGCTCGTATTCAGGAAGGCGTTAACAGTTTAGCCGGATATGCCGAGATATTTGAACGCAATATTCTGGCATCGGGTGTAATTCCGCAAATATCTGCAATCTTTGGCCCATGTGCCGGAGGTGCTGTATATTCACCCGCCCTTACCGATTTTATTGTTATGAGTAAAGGAACAAGTAACATGTTTGTTACCGGTCCTAAAGTTGTGAAGACTGTTACCGGTGAAGTTGTTACCGATGAAGAATTAGGTGGTGCAATGGTTCATGGTTCAAAATCAGGTATTTCTCATTTCGTTGCTGATAATGAACAAGAAGGAATTTCATTAATTAGAAAGCTCATCAGCTTCTTGCCCCAAAATAATCTTGAGGATCCTCCAATTGTTCCATGCTCTGATCCTATTGACAGGTTAGAAGATTCGCTTAACTTTATAATCCCCGATAATCCTAATAAACCATATGACGTTAAAGATATCATTCACTCTATAGTTGACTATGGTGAATTCCTGGAAATTCAACGCCATTTTGCTCCTAACATCGTTACCGGTTTCGCCCACTTTAATGGTATATCTGTTGGTATTGTTGCCAATCAACCTAATTATCTTGCAGGTGTATTGGATATTAATGCTTCAAGGAAAGCAGCAAGATTTGTCAGGTTCTGTGACGCATTTAATGTTCCTATTCTCACATTAGTTGATGTACCGGGATTTTTACCGGGAACTACACAGGAATATGGAGGAATCATTATTCATGGTGCTAAACTGCTCTATGCTTATGGAGAAGCAACTGTTCCCAAAATAACTGTTGTACTTAGGAAAGCATATGGTGGTGCATATTGTGTTATGAGTTCTAAGCATTTAAGAGGTGATATGAACTTTGCATGGCCAGGTGCTGAAATCGCAGTTATGGGTCCGAAGGGTGCTATTGAAGTTCTTCAAAGTAAGAAGATTGCTGAGATAGTTGATCAAAAGGAAAAGGAAGCATTTATCCAAAAGAGTGAGGAGGAATACAAAGAAAAGTTTGCAAATCCTTATGACGCTGCTAAATATGGTTATATAGATGATGTAATTGAACCTCGTAACACACGTTTCAGGGTAATCAGAGCACTTCAGGCACTTGCAACTAAAAAAGATACGATACCTCCTAAAAAACATTCAAACATTCCATTATAAATCACTAAAGTTATGACTGTTAAAAAAATACTTATAGGGTTTTCAGGAATTTTGATCTCATTTTTAATATTGTTTTCTGCATTAGAAAGCAAGGCACAAAGTGGTATTGATCTTAGGATTAATGAAGTACTTGTTCATAATGACTCAAATTATGTTGACGAATATGGAATGCACAATAGTTGGATTGAGATCTTCAATAGTGCGTACAATTCCGTCAACATTGGAGGGATGTACCTAACCAACGATCCTAAAAATCATAAGAAATACTGGATACCAACAGGTAGTCCAATTACCCGAATACCTTCAAGGAATTATCTATTGTTTTATGCTGATAATATACCAACCAGAGGAATACTTCATCTGAACTTCACTTTGCAGGATACCAATTACCTTGCATTATATGATGTAAACGGGAAAATCTTAATAGATGAGATCACTTATCCTCCTTTGGCGATTGATGTTTCATATGGACGTGAGACTGATGGTGCATCAAACTGGGTCATCCTTGATAAAACCACACCTAAGGAAAATAATTATACAGGAGTGGTGGTCACTGCCGGTGAGGGATTTGTTAAAATGGATCCCTACGGAATTGGAATGGCAATTATTGCAATGTCGGTGGTTTTCATTGCACTAATTCTTCTGTATCTCATTTTTAAAAATACAAGGAGAATTTATGCAATAGATCTAAAAACATTATTTAAGAAAAACGAGAAGATTATACCTGTAATCCCAGCAAGTCAGGATGTATCAGGTGAAGTTAATGCGGCAATAGCAATAGCTCTTCACCTCTATCAATCAGAATATCATGATCATGAAGAAGCAGTGCTTACAATTAAGAAAGTAGCTCGTACTTATTCTCCATGGAGTTCTAAGATTTATAGTTTACGAAGACTTCCGCGTTAGTAAAATCACAAAAAGATTATTCTGTAACATAATATAAAGGTTCAAAGAATGAAGAAATTTAAATTAACAATCAACGGAAACATCTACCACGTAGAGATTCAAGATATAGAAGATAACATTGCTGAAGTTGATGTTAACGGTACCATATATAAAGTTGAAGTTGACAAAGCAATTCAGGAAGTAAAAACTCCAAAGCTTGTTCGCTCAGTAAGTGTACCTTCTACTGATTCAGTTCCGAGCCTTGCAAAAACGTCAAGTCCTAAAGAATTTAAAGGTACCGGAAATATTAAATCTCCATTACCGGGTGTAATACTTGATATTCATGTGAAGGAAGGTGAACTGGTAAAAGTAGGCCAGAAACTTATTACTCTTGAAGCAATGAAAATGGAGAACAATATCAATGCAGATAAAGAAGGACGTATAGTTACACTCAAAGTTTCAAAGGGTGATTCTGTTATGGAGGGTGATGTGCTTATAGTTATAGGAGAATAATAAGATGGAACAATCCGCATTTTTAACATTCGTCGGAGAACATCTTAATCAGTTCTTCACTTACACGGCTTTTGCCAATATTACATCTGGTCATATAATAATGATCCTGATTGGTTTAGCCTTTATTTATCTGGCAATATCTAAAGAATATGAGCCTCTTTTACTTATTCCAATTGGATTTGGTATTCTGGTAGGAAACATTGCATTTGCTCCGGGCTTTCAGATTGGAATCTATGAATCAGGAAGTGTACTAAACTACTTGTATTTTGGGGTGCTTCAAGGTATCTATCCACCATTAATCTTTCTTGGTATTGGTGCAATGACTGATTTTTCTGCACTTATTGCAAATCCAAAGTTAATGCTTATTGGTGCTGCAGCTCAACTTGGCATCTTTGGTGCTTATGCCATTGCTCTATTATTAGGGTTTTCTCCTTCAGAAGCAGGTGCTATTGGTATAATAGGTGGCGCAGATGGTCCTACTGCTATTTTCTTGTCATCTAAATTAGCTCCCGATCTATTGGGTGCAATTGCTATTTCAGCATACTCGTACATGGCTCTTGTTCCGGTAATTCAACCTCCTGTAATGCGACTTCTTACCACAAGTAAAGAACGTGTTATACGTATGAGGCCCCCAAGAACTGTTTCAAAACTTGAAAAAGTTCTATTCCCAATTATTGGTATGCTTTTAACAACTTTCATTGTACCTTCAGGATTACCACTGCTGGGCATGTTGTTTTTTGGTAATTTACTTAAAGAAAGTGGCGTTACTAAACGTTTGGCCGATACCGCAAAAGGACCATTGATAGACATTGTTACAATTTTAATAGGTTTAACCGTTGGAGCATCAACCCAGGCAACTACATTTCTTACTGCAAAGTCTGTAGGTATCTTTGCTCTTGGAGCTGCTTCATTTGTTATTGCAACTTTTGGTGGTGTAATGTTTGTTAAAATTATTAATCTGTTCCTCAAAGAAGGTAACAAGATCAATCCTTTAATTGGAAATGCCGGCGTATCAGCCGTTCCCGACAGTGCACGTGTATCACAAATTATTGGACTTGAATATGATAAAACTAATCACTTATTGATGCATGCAATGGGTCCAAATGTTGCCGGTGTTATTGGTAGTGCCGTTGCAGCCGGTATTCTATTAGGATTTTTAGCTTAAACATATTTATTGTACTTTTGAAAGCTGGAGAAAATTATTGTTCTCCGGCTTTTTAAATATATAGCATATGCTCATTATTGGTATTGCAGGAGGATCGGGATGTGGTAAATCTACTGTTGTTAAACAGATAATTAAGCAATTACCTAAAGATTCTGTTACAGTAATACCTCAGGATTCTTATTATAAGAACAATGGACATTTAACTCCTGATGAACGTGCAAGGATTAATTTCGACCATCCCTCATCCATCGAATTCAACCTACTAATAAAACATCTTGACGAACTAAGAGAAGGTCAGGAAATTGGTATGCCAATTTATAGTTATCTTACTTGCACTCGTGCTGCCGAAACTATTCAAGTATTTCCACGAGAGGTCATTATAGTTGAAGGCATCTTGATACTTTCAAACCCAAGATTGAGGGAACGATTTGATATTAAAACTTTTGTAGATGCTGATGCAGATGACCGCCTTATGCGGATTATCCGCAGGGATATTGAAGAAAGAGGAAGATCATTTAGCCAGGTTCTTGACCATTATGAGAAATTTGTTAAACCTATGCATCTCCAATTCATTGAACCTACCAAGCGTTATGCAGATATTATAGTACCACAGGGAGGAACAAATCATGTTGCAATTGATATACTCACTTCCAGAATCAGAATGAACCTTGCAAGCGTAAATTAATAATCTGATTCAACTTTCTGTCACCCGAATTTATTTTTTCTTAATTCAATCATTTTTGTTCCGGTAATAATCTTATCTGGAAGTGCTTGACTATTGAACTAAACTAAAAAAATTAATATTACTCCCCTCTAAAAGCAGTGCTTTTTTAAGCTGCTATGTTTTTAATTTAAGAGCTGACTGATTTCAGAAAATCAAAAAGGAGTTATAAAATTTGTAAAAACAGACAAAGTGACATATAAAAACAATATATAATTAGCATTAGCAGCCATAATGGCATAAAAATTAAATAATTCTTTGAATGGTATATAATTTGAAATTGAGTGTATAGTTTAACAAAAACAAAAAAGTTAGGAGGTTAAAGTTATGTTACCAGTAGCAAGAAAAGAAAGAAGATTCTTCCCAAGTATCGTAGATGAATTTTTTGGAAGAGACTACATGCCTGATTTATTTGAATTTGAAACAGGTGTTAACCTACCTTCAGTCAATATTATAGAAGGCAAGGACGATTACCGCATTGAAGTTGCTGCTCCCGGATTGGAAAAGAAAGATTTTTCAATTAGTTTGGAGAACAATGTTTTAACCATTACTTCGGAGAAAGAAGAAAACAAAGAGGAAGAAAAAGAACGTTACATGCGCAGAGAATTCCATTATTCTTCTTTTAAAAGATCCTTCAGTTTACCACAATCAGTGGATGCCTCTAATATCAAGGCTAATCACAACAATGGAGTACTTATAATCACAATACCAAAACGCGAAGAAGCAAAAGTTAAACCACCTAAGCAAATTGATATTATGTGATTTAATTTGATGAAAGTGAATCAATTCAATAAAAAAATTTTAGGCCCGGAATTTCCGGGCTTTTTTAGTTTCAATTTTGTGTAATTTCACCGCATTGAACCGCCTTCAGATTTATCTGCTGAAATTAAGTGAATTATGCCTTTGTATGCTGTAGTTGACGTTGAAACAACTGGTGGAAGTTACCAAAATGCCAGGTTGACAGAAGTAGCGGTATATCTCTTTGATGGCGAGAATATTATTGATGAATTTTCTTCTCTCATCAATCCCGAGCAGCCTATCCCATACATGATTACACGACTTACAGGTATTACGGATGCAATGGTTGCTGATGCCCCTAAGTTTTATGAAGTAGCTAAACGAGTGGTCGAAATAACCGAAGGAGCTGTTTTTGTTGGTCATAATGTTGCATTCGATTATAATTTTATCAGGCATGAATTTAAAAGCCTGGGGTATAATTATAAGCGATCTACTTTGTGTACCGTTAAAATGAGTCGTAAAATTTTGCCCGGTTACTTATCATACAGTTTAGGCAATTTATGTGCATCAGTTGGTATCACTATCAACAACAGGCACAGAGCTTCGGGTGATGCATTAGCTACTACATATCTTCTTAAAAAGCTGATTGATACTGATGAGTACACGATCAATAACCAGATTCAAAATGTTCCGACTATTGTAAAAGATGTGCCCGACGAAACCGGTGTTTATTACTTACACGATGAAAAGGGTCATATTATTTATGTTGGCAAAAGCACCAACATGTATGAAAGAATCCTGCAACATTTTAGAAATCAGGATAGTTCTAAGGCACTTGAAATGAAAAACAGAATTGCTTCGGTTTCTTTTCAAGTAACCGGAAGCGAATTACTGGCGCTACTACTTGAGTCTGACGAAATTAAAAAGCATAAACCTGCATATAATAGAGCGCAAAGAAGAACCAGCTATAGTTATAGTGTCTTCTCTTTTTATAACGAAGATGGTTATTTGTGTTTCTGCACCGGTCATGAAGCTAATGGAAATCAACCGCTTGCTTCTTTCTCTTCATTAATTAATGCCCAAAACTTTTTATACAACTTGCTTGAAAAGCACTCTTTGTGTCAAAAATTTTGTGGCTTATATGAAACTTCATCTTCTTGTTTTTATCACACAATAAAACAATGCAATGGTGCTTGTCTTGGATTGGAATCATCTGAGAGTTATAACCGCAGGGCAATTAAAGCTTTAAATGAAATCGGGTTTAAACATTCTGACTTCTTTATTATTGATAAGGGAAGAAATTCTGATGAATTTGCTGTTGTTAAAATAGCAGGTGGTAGATATCTGGGTTTTGGATATATCGATGCAGCTTATTGCGACACTGAAAATATAAATGATTGCATTAAACTTTATGAAGACAACCGCGATACCCGCTATATTATTAAAGGTTACATGAAGAAACACCCTGGCCTTCGAATACTTAAACATAAACCTGAATCCTATACATTATTCTAATATTCTACACTCAACTTTTTCAACATGAGTGGCAAGTTAGTAAACTCTATATTTAATATCCAATGAAATACCTATTCTTAACCGTTGCTTTTTCAAGTCTTCTACTCTTTAATTCATGTAAGACAGTAAAAGTGCAGCAACCTGTTGAAACATACAGTAGTTTGCCCGTACCATCAAAACCCTCTATTGTAACATTCACTACTGAGTCAAAAATTTCAAATATTCAAAGTGAACTTAATAAGAATCTCACCGGATTACTTTATGAGGACAATAGTCTGGAGAATAACAATGACGATAATGTAATGGCGAAAGCATGGAAACAAGGTGAGATTGAAGTGACAATGGAGGGCAACAACATTTCGTACACAGTGCCTTTAAAGACCTGGATCAAATCGGGCTTTAATGTTACCAAGTTTGGACTTTCTATATCTGATTACAGGGAACTTAATGGAGCTCTTGCTCTTAAATTCAATACGAATGTAACATTAAACCCCGATTGGACGGTTACCACAAAGACTACTTCTGATGGATATCAATGGCTAACGACTCCAACCGTTAAGGTTGGAGGGATGGACATTTCAGTGAAATTTGTGGCTGATGTAATACTTCAATCGAGTTTAAAAAAGGTTGGCTCAATAATCGACAAGAGCATAAAAGATTACCTAAACCTCAAACCTTATGCTGAAGAAGCATGGGGAATGATGAATAAGCCTGTTAAATTGAATGATGAGTATAATGTTTGGCTTCAGCTCGATCCTCAAAAACTTGTGTCATCATCACTTTCAGCAAGTAAGGGTATTATAAGGCATCAGGCCGGAATGACGGGAATAGTAAAATTGTCTGTAGGAACTCAACCGGCATCTTCAAATACACCTAAGCCGCTTCCAAACTTATTGATAGGTAAGATACCGACAGAGGACACAAAGATTTATGCTTATATTTCAATGCCTTATGCTGAAATAAATAAAACAGCTGTTCAATATCTTAAAGGTAAGTCATTTGAACAAGGGCGACGAAAAGTGGTAATTGATGATGTAAAAATATATGGTAGTGAGGGAAGCATGATAGCCGAGACTAAATTATCAGGAAGTCTTAACGGAACCATTTATTTTAAAGGGAAACCTGCTTATAATAGTGCAGATTCAACTCTTGTTATTAATGATTTCGACTACGACTTATCAACAAAGAATTTCCTTATGAAATCAGCCTCCTGGCTTTACCAGGAAGGGTTTAAGCGCATGATTGCATCACAGTTGAAGTGGAGCATCAAAAAAGAATTAACACTTGTGCGCTCTTCTATTAACGATAATTTAAAAGCCTACAAAATTAGTGACGGTATTGTTTTAAAAGGCAAGGTTGATAAGGTTGAGCCGGGAACTGTCTATCTAACTACCGAAGGAATCATTCCCGAAATTATTGCTTCAGGCAAACTGGGAATCACAATTGAAAAATTAGGTTTATAAAAGAATCCGGTCATGAAAGTGACTGGTTTAGATGGTTAAATGGGGGGCAATATGCTCCGAGTTATCCGGTAAATTAACCCATTAGTAAAAAAGATCCGCTTTTAGCAAGTCCTCGTTTCTAAGGAATGAATGTTGCTACGCTATCATTCAATTACAATATCCAGCTCTTACTAATTCTTCACTTATTAGGGATGCTGAGTATAAATTAATCCTTTGCAACTTTTAGAAAGTCCTAAAGCAATATGACATTATAGGATTAAGGATTCGTTTCATACA
>JBLMZZ010000007.1:0-7162 GCA_050259095.1 Omnitrophica WOR_2 bacterium
ACAATGAGAAAATGGATTATATGTACAGGGCCCGATTGGTTTCGTCCATCAGTCACCAGTACCAGGCAAATTATACTCAACTTTTTAAAGGAAGGATACTCTGTATTATGGGTGAATCCAATTGCATTTAAATCACCGGCAATTAATTCAGAAAGTAAAAGTTCAATGAAAAAGAAAGTCTTTAATAAGATTAAAACACACTTAAAGATTTTCAAACACCCTAATAAGAATACATTTGTTCTGGTTCCTTTTTATATACCAATCTTTAACTCAAAATATGATGCAATAAATGCTTCGTTAATAAAATTTCAGGTGAAGGTGGCTTCAACACTTTTGGGTATTAAATGGGGAGATACAATTTTATGGATATCAGGCAATTTCACACTATCGCCCTTACTTAAATATCACTTCAAAAAAAAGATATATCAGGCCGCCGATTTAATTTCCGATTTTAGAACTAATGATACATCATTACTGGAGAACTTAAAAAATAAAGAGATTCACTTAAGTCGCAATGTTGATGTTCTCTTCGCAAGTTCTCCCAATATTAAACAGAAACTGGAAGAATTATCAGGATCAGAAGTGAGGTTATTAACACATGGTGTTAACTTACAGCACTTCACTCAAAAAAGAGAATTAAACCCCTTTATGCAAACTATAAGAAAAAGGGGACTGCCGGTAGCCGGGTATTTTGGTACTTTATCGGATGCTAATGACAAGGATGTGTTTTTAAAGCTTGCCGATAATGGTTTCTCTGTAGTAATTATCGGCAAGGTACTCGGTGATTACTCTATGCTTGAAGGGAAAAAGAATATCTATTTCGCCGGACCAGTAGATTTTAATGAACTGCCTTCATACGCTCAGGGATTTGATGTTTGTTTACTTAATTGGATTATGGCCGATTGGATTAAGAACTCATTCCCGGTTAAGACTCTTGAATATCTTGCGATGGGAAAGCCTGTTATTAGCTGTAAAATACCAGTTGTTGAAGAACTCTTCGGACACCTTGTTTATTTCGCTGAAACACCTGATGAATTTTTGGCACAAGCAAAAAAGAGTCTTACCGAAAATAGTAAATCAACTGAAGATTCGAGAATTAGCGAAGCCGCAAAACATACATGGGATCAAAAGTTTCAGGTTATTAAATCAATAATAGGATGAGATTAGGAATAAAACTCATTGATGCTGTGAGAGGAACAGATATACTTCAAAAATATGAAATCCTCACCAAACAGACAAAAGCTACAGTGAACCTGAATAGTAGTGATCAGTTAATTAACCTGTTATTGACTTTAAAAAAATACAATCAGTACTACAAACCTCTTCTTCAAAAACACAGCGATAAAGAGATTACTATTCAGCCTTTTCAGGTTTTGAGCACACTGCCTCTAATGGATAAAGTAATAATTAATCACAACAAGAACCTGATTTATACAGCAATAGAAGGAAGAAAGGTACAGCAGAAGAAAACCGGAGGAAGTACCGGTAATCCATTTTATTATTTTGTCGATAAAGAGCATCTGTCGTGGTTTTGGGCTCATATCTATTTCTTTTGGAATCGCTTTACCGGATATCACCCGGGTGATCCTTTTATAACAATTGCCGGTAATTCACTCAGAACAACGAATCGCAGGATATCAGAGAATTTATACCATCAGGCGCAAAATAATTATTTTATAAAGGGAGATGTTATTGATAAAAATCTGTCTATTAACTTCTCAAAAACTAACAAATCTGTCCTTCTATATGGTTATCCCAGCTCAATAGTCAACATTCTAAAGCTTCAACCTCAACTTACAAAGAATCTGCACAAGCTAAAAGCAGTTTTTACTACCTCCGAACAACTATTACCACACATTCGTTTGCAAATTGAACAAGCGTTACATGTGCCTGTCTTTGATATGTATGGCGCTAACGACGGGGGCATTTTAAGCTGTGAATGCGAAAAACATAATGGATATCATATAAATGCACAAAACTGCCTTGTTGAGTCATTTGAAAATGAACATGGGTTATCTGAACTACTTTTAACTAACCTTATAAGTTACAGTTTTCCATTTGTTAGATATCGTGTAGGTGATATCGGTAAGGTAACAAATGAGCCGTGTAGTTGTGGATTACCGGGTCCCCGTATTCAGGAATTATCGGGCAGAACTCGAGACATGATCCTTCTGCCTGATGGCAAAAACATTCATGGATCATTCTTTAACCAAATCTTCTATAAATACCCTGATGTTGACGGTTATAAGATTCTTCAAAAAGAAGACAGGTCAATCATTGTTTATATCCATCTGGATAAGACTCAAAATTTTGATACTGTTTCAACACAAATAACACATGAAATCAGGAATTCACTGGGTGATATCAGCCTATCGACAGAAATGATGACAGAACTTAATCCCACAAACGAGAAATTTAAACTTATTGAGAGCCATGCTATTTAAAATTGTGAGTGTAGGTGATTATATGACTGGTGAGAATGTGCATCATTACAGAAGGGGTATTCCTAAAAAATTCAAGAATAAATTCAGAAACCTTATTGCTGATGATGTAGTCAATTTAATTTCAGATGGAGACCTCTTATTTCTCAATTTTGAATCATCATTGGCTGAAGAAGACAAATTATCAGCATTACCTATTGAAAAAGCCGTTTATGTTGCCCCAATGGAAACCATCTCGTTACTCAAGAGTTTAAATATTCCGTTGGTGGCAAATATAGCTAACAATCATTTTGGTCAGCACGGTAAAGAAGTCTCTGAATATACAATTCAACAACTTGAAAATAAAGGCATAACAGTAATAGGGAAAACCAATGAACCTGTCAATCTTGTCGTGAATGGGATGAATTTAAATATTTGGGGCGTTAGTCTTGTGAAGGATAATTCGGAATCAGGCTCCTACTTTAAAAGTACATACGAAGAACTCTGCAATGAATTAAGTATGAATGAAAAAGAGGAAAATGAAATAAGAATAATAAGCATTCATTGGGGTACTGAATATAGCACTATAGAGAATGAAAAACAAAGACAACTAGCTAAAGAACTATCTCTATTGAAGTTTGATTTAATACTTGGACATCACCCGCACACTATACAACCGGTAGAAAAAATTAATGATACATGGGTGACTTATAGTCATGGGAACTTTCTCTTTGATCAGAATTTTTCGTTTTTAACACAAAAAGGACTGGTTTCAACATTTACTTTTCCGATTGATGCACCAAATTTATTTATTTCTCAACAAAAGAATTTTCAGGTTGTTGACTTCAAGAGAGTAAGTCTTCAAGAGCTAAAGAAATTTTGTCTTGAAAACTATTCCGACAATTCATCTTTTTTAATGCGAATAAAAATGAAAGCAGAACTATTAACTCATTTTTATGAATTAAATATACCAATCATTAAAACTTTTGGAGGAAGACTAATTAATACAGGAACTAAGTCAAATTAATACTAAGGATGAAAGTACTTGCAGTTGCTTCAGGCGGAGGCCATTGGATTCAGTTGTTAAGGTTAAGCAACGCATTTAAGGATGCTGAAATAATCTTTGTTTCAACATATAAGTCCTATAATTTTAATGGAGAAAAATTTAAGTTCTATTCAATAACTGATGCTAATAGATGGAATAAGCTTCAGCTGTTAAAGATGGCCTATGAAATGGCCACTATCATTGATAAGGAAAAACCCGACTATGTTATTTCAACAGGTGCTGCACCAGGTCTTGCTGCAATTCTTTGGGGGAAAATTTACGGAAGTAAAACTATCTGGATTGACAGTATTGCCAATGTTGACAAAATTTCATTAAGTGGAAGACTAATACGACCACTCACTAACTTACACTTAACCCAATGGCCACATTTGGCTAAAGGAAAAACACTTTATAAAGGAACGGTAATATCATGATCTTTGCAGTTGTCGGCACACAGGAACCTTTTGACAGGCTAATTAAATCTCTTGATGAGTGGTGTAGCATATCAGGTTATAAGGATATGATAGCACAAACTGCATATTCAGAATATAAGCCCGCAAATTTTAAAACATTCGATTTTATTCCAGTAAGTGAATTTGATGCAATTTTTGAAAAAGCCGATCTTATTGTTAGTCATGCAGGTATGGGTACAATCATTACAGCACTCAGATACTGTAAACCTATTATTGTAATGCCACGATTGGCCAAATTCAGAGAACATAGAAATGATCACCAACTCTCAACTGCTGTAAGCTTTGCACGTTTGGGTTATGTGAAATCTGTTTATAGTAAAGCTGAGTTATTTGACGCTCTCGATAATCGTAAAGAAATTGTTGTCGCCCCTCCTATAAGTCAATATGCTTCAGATTCATTAGTAAGCACTATTGAAGAATTCCTTTTCAAAAAGTAGTTCTATTTTTCATAACTTAAGTGAGAAACAGTTGTTACTCTTATAGATTTGCTCGACAAACTAATTCTATATTATTAATGACTCGTTAATTAAACCATGATACGTGAGAAAGAAAAACAGGCCAGCCGAATTTCAGGTATAATAATTTCGATATTATCGTTAGTCATATTCAGTGGCTCATTCAACGTAACTTCTTATCTCTACAATGGATTTTTAGAATATAACACTGAGTATCTTGTAATTGCCTTTCTAATTATTCCACTTTGGTATGTGGGTATCATACAAACTAATCTTACCGGATTTTATAAAACAAAGGGCAATATTACAATCGTTCTTGAAACCGGACTATTTGTTGTAACCGGAACCGGCTTTCTGGCTTTGATTCAAATCGCATTTAATCTACAACATGTAAATAATTATGTACTTCTAACTTTTGCCATTCTTGATTTCATTTTCATCAGTACTTTTCTGCTGGCTACTATCAGTTATTATAAGAAAATGATCAATAAGGGTTTAAATGTTCAAAATATAATAATGATTGCTGATTCAAACTGCGTTGATTTTATCGAAAAAATATACCTCCATAAGGAATGGGGATTTAACATTAAAACCATTATTAGTGATAGTGATTTATTGGAAGAAGTATTTGGCAGGCAGTTTAAGATTATTAAAGAAATAGACAGTCTGCCTTATTTATTAAGGCAGGATATTATTGATGAAGTTCTCTATTGTAAGAACAAAATTGATCAGGATGAAATAAGAGACTTAATCTATACATGCGAGGAAATAGGTGTGGTTTTCAGAATGAAATCTTCTTTTTTTCACATGTCTTCTACTAAAACGCATCTCACTTACTATGAAGACGTCCCTTTTTTAAGTTTTTCAAATATACCAACAGGAAAGTTTTCTCACAATTGGAAAATGATAATCGACATTCTTGCTTCTTTTTTCATCCTTTTGATATGGTCACCTGTGATTATTTTTATTGCCCTCGCAATAAAAATAAGTTCAAAAGGTCCTGTTATCTTTAAACAAAAAAGAGTTGGTTTAAGAGGCAGGATATTTGAAATTTACAAATTCAGAACCATGGTTATCGATGCTGAAAACCAAAGGGTCCATCTTGAACAACTTAATGAGATGGATGGTCCTGTGTTTAAGATAAAAAATGATCCCCGGGTAACTAAAGTGGGAAAGATCCTTCGAAAAACAGGTATGGATGAAATACCTCAGTTTTTCAATGTATTGAATGGAGATATGTCGCTGGTTGGACCCCGTCCTCCTTTGCCTGATGAGGTAAGTAAATATGAAAGATGGCAACTACGAAGACTATCAATGCGACCGGGTATAACATGCATATGGCAGATTGCGCCAAACAGAAATAATATTTCATTTAATGAATGGATGAAACTTGATTTACAATATATTGATTCATGGTCCCTTAAACTTGATTTAATACTATTATTTAAGACCGTACAAACAGTGTTGAGAGGTAGTGGAGAATGAAATATCTAAACGAAGTTGCACTCATAAACATTTCTGAACAAAAAGTATATTAACATGTTTCATTCAACAAATGATGCCATTATTTTTTAGCATCAATCTTATTATATGCATTACCAAAACAAGTAACCATGTTATTTAATAAAATTACAAGAATACTGATTCTTGTCGCAACAATACCCTTGTTCTTTGCATGTGTTCCTCAGGAAAAATTAAAATATGTACAGGATGCAACCACAAGTGAATTGAAACCAACCTATACTCATGTTAGACCAATTAAAAGAATTCAACCTTTTGACAACTTGTATATCAAAGTATTAAGTATTGAAGCAGAAACAGCCAGAATTTTTAGTAATGAAACAGTAATGAACGGACCCGGCTTCGATGTTAATCTTATCAGCTATACAGTAAATGAAAAGGGATTAATTGATTTCCCTTTTGTTGGTGAAATTGATGTAAACAACTTAACTCTTAAAGAGGCTAAAGAAAAAATCGAAAAGGAACTTAGTCAATACTTAAGTAACACATCGATTACTATAAAATTTGTTAATTCAAATATAACTGTACTTGGAGAAGTAAAAATGCAAGGTCAATTCCCCTTTTTTAAGGACCAGATCAATATATTTCAGGCAATTGGTTACGCTGGTGGTATGACTGATTATGGTGATAAAAGTAAGATTACTCTTATTAGGGAGGACAATAACGGAAATATTAAATATAACCTGGTTGATCTCACTGATAAAAAGATCGTTGAGACTGATTATTTCTATCTGCAACCAAATGACATATTGATTGTGGAACCTATAAAAACCAAATTTAGGACTCTTCGAACTTTTACATATTCTACACTCTTAGCTACAGCTACTACCTTAGTAACTATCTTGTATTTCTTTAAATAAATGATGTGAAAAATTCAAGTGAAATATTACAACAAAAAACAGACTATAAAGAGCTGTTCTATAAACTATACAGGCATAAAAGATGGTTTATACTCTCAGTGATTGTATTTTTATTAGCTGCCTTCATTTTTAACAAAGTGACAAAAGACACTTATAGCAATACAACTACACTTTTGCTACAAGAGCAAGAGAAAAACAACTTCCTCACAAGTGATAATATCATGCAGGGGTTTGGATTGTTTGGAGGAAATCAAAATATTGAGAATGAAATTGGCATATTGCAATCTTTTACATTAATAAATGATGCAATAACCCAGCTTAATCTCGAAACCACTTATTATCAGGAGGATTATATATTTGGTAATCTAATGCCTTTTAATTTTCTAAA
>JBLMZZ010000008.1:0-22596 GCA_050259095.1 Omnitrophica WOR_2 bacterium
TTAAGTACAATTTATTTCCAAATATTTGATTTTTTCATTTTTTTACTTATATTTGTACTGCTAAACCTTTAATTCTAAATTATCATGCCTTCCGGTAAAGTTAAATTTTTCAATGAGCGTAAAGGCTTCGGTTTTATTGTAGATGATGAAACCCAACACGATGTTTTTGTTCACGCAACAGGACTGACAGAAAAAGTAAGTGAAAACGATTCAGTAACCTATGAGGTTACCGAAGATAAGCGAGGCAAAAAAGCCGTCGATGTGAAGAAAAAATAGTCTGACAATTTATTAGTCTTTGCATGAGTCTCCCCCCATAGGAGACTCTTTCATTTTTGCCCTGTTATATTTAATGGTTATGCCCTTAGCCTTGTTAAGCTAAATATTACCTTTGCCACATGAACTATCTGTTAATTGAGAATCTCAGTAAATCATACGGAGAAAAAGAGTTATTCAGCAACATCACCTTTGGTATTGATGAAGGAAGCAAGGTTGCCCTTATTGCCCGCAATGGAGCCGGTAAAAGCTCGCTCCTTAATATTATTGCCGGTAAGGATCTTCCAGATACGGGAGCAGTAACCTTTAGAAGGGATATACGCTGGTCGTACCTGCCTCAAAATCCTCTGCTTAATGAAGAAAAGACTGTCTTCGACATCCTCTTCAATTCAGATAATGAATTTATGCGGGCAATCAGGGATTATGAACTGGGTCTGTTAAAGATGCAAAATGACAATTCGCCTGAATCACATAAATTCTTCGAGACAGCTTCCACTGAAATGGAACGTGTGGGTGGATGGGACTATGAGAATAAAATTAAGGAAATACTAACGCGTTTCAAGATCACTGATCTCGATCAAAAGGTTGGGGAATTGTCGGGTGGACAGCGTAAGAAGGTCTCGCTCGCAAAAGCATTGTTAGAAGAAACCGACCTTCTGATTCTTGATGAGCCTACCAACCATCTCGATATAGAGATGATTGAATGGCTTGAAGAATATCTCTCCAGGCAGAGCTTAAGCTTGTTAGTGGTAACGCACGACAGGTATTTCCTTGATAATGTGTGCGATGAAATTCTTGAACTTGACAATAACCGTCTTTACCGCTATAAGGGTAATTACGCCTACTTTATTGAAAAGAAGGCTGAACGTGAAGCAATTGAGTCATCGGAAACAGAAAAGGCACAGGGCCTTTACAGGAAGGAGCTTGAGTGGATGCGAAGGATGCCACAGGCACGATCGACAAAAGCGAAGGCTCGTATTGACAGCTTCTATGACCTGCAGGAGAAAGCCCACAAACGCCTTGAAAAGGATACCGGATCACTCGAAGTGAAGATGAACCGCATTGGTGGCAAAGTTCTTGAAATGAATAATGTGTTTAAGTCTTTTGGCGACAATAAACTCATAGAGAACTTTTCGTATATATTTAAGAAAGGCGAAAGAGCCGGTATACTGGGCAAAAATGGTTCGGGGAAAACTACTCTGCTCAACCTGATCACCGGGCGCCTTAATCCTGATATGGGTAAAATATCAACCGGACAAACCATAGTATTTGGATATTACTCGCAGGAAGGATTTCAACCAACTGAAGATAAGCGGGTAATTGATATTGCAAAGGAAATTGCCGAGCAAATACCACTTGGCAAGGGCTACTTATCAGCTTCGGCGTTCCTGTCGCACTTTAATTTTCCGCACACACTGCAGTATAATTACTTCTCAAACTTGTCGGGTGGTGAAAAGCGCAGGTTGTTTTTGCTCATGCAACTGCTCAAAAATCCCAATTTTCTTATTCTGGATGAGCCGACAAATGACCTTGATATTTACACACTTAATCTTCTCGAAGATTTCCTTTTAAACTTCGCAGGGTGTTTGCTGGTAGTATCACACGACCGCTATTTCATGGATAAGCTGGTAGATCATGTGTTTGTCTTCGAGGGGAATGCACGGATCAAAGACTATTACGGTAATTATACACAGTACTACCGTCAGAAGCTTGTAGAAGAAGCTGCCATAGCACGTAAATCGACTGAGAGTCAGCCAAAAAAGATAAAAGAAGTTGCTCCCGCAGATAAGATAAGGAAGCCCTCTTATAAGGAGAAAAAAGAATATGATGAACTTGAAACATCAATCTCCTTCCTCGAGGAACAGAAGCAGGCTATTATGGACCGAATGAACAGCGGTTTATGCACACCTGATGAGTTGGCTCAATTGGCTAAGGATTATGCTGAAATGGAAAAACTTATTGAGATTAAAACGGACAGATGGCTTGAACTAAGTGAACTGTTTAATCAATAAGGATTAAAATTCTAAAAGCAACTATATTGGTTGCACCGTTATTCGTATTCGTGAATCAAGTAACACCTTCATCACATCGGCAGGCAATGGCGGAGTAACCTCTATGTATATTTTCAATGTAAAGTTCTGTTCCATCATAAAGGAGGTAATTGAGTTACCACCTATAACCATATCTAATGAAGGCTTGCCTGTTGGGGCTGCAGCAGTATAAGAGGCAACATCCGTTTCGCTGATTCCGGGGGCAGTAACAGTAGCCCGCAGAGTCTTGATCCAGTCGAGGTTCATGTTTTCGGGTTGATCGGCTAAAAGCCTGATGAAATCGAATTTTGCATCTTTAAACGCCGAAAGGTTATGTTTCCGCTTGATACTGTCGAGATTAATCGAAATAGTCTTTGCAAGGATCAGTACTTCATTACCTGCATGTTGAACAATGACTGAATCGACAGTAATAGTTGATTCGGGCACATTGTAAAGTAAGTCGAATTGAGCGGCATCCTTAATCTTCTGACAGCTTGTGATGGACAAAACTAATATAGCTATAGCCGGTAGAAGTGAGTATTTGAGGTTACGAGTTTTCATTTCAAGATAGTGTTAGTAATAAAATCAACATACTAAAAGGGGGTAATGTTCAGCCTGAAGCGCACACAAAAAGTAAAACTATTGCCGTTAAAAAATTGTTATAACTGCATCTTTTTCACTGTCAGATTAATAATTATGGAAATCACTAAAATCAAAGCTTTCAACAATAAAATTGACAGCTTTATTGATAATCTGCTTCCTGAACTGGAAGAGATGTACAAGGATATACATAAAAACCCTGAGTTATCTATGCAGGAATTTCGTACGGCTAAAATAGCCGCGGATTATTTAACCAAATACCAATACGAAGTTTCAACAGGTATCGGAGTAACTGGTGTAGTAGGTCTTATGAAGAATGGTGAAGGTCCGGTAGTAATGCTTCGTGCTGATATGGATGCACTTCCAGTTAAAGAGGCTACCGGGCTGCCCTACTCAAGTAATAAAATAAGCAGGGATGAAGAGGGAATTGAGGTCGGTGTGTCGCATGCATGCGGCCACGATCTTCATGTAATTTGGTTAATGGGTGCTGCACGATTATTCTCTGAGCACAGGGAAGATTGGAAAGGGACCTTAATGGTAGTTTTTCAACCAGGTGAAGAAATCGGCCATGGGGCACAAAGTATGATAGATGATGGCATAATGAATCGTTTCCCTAAACCAAATATCATACTGGGACAGCATGTAATGGTTGGAGAATCAGGTACAGTTGGTTATCATAGCGGTGCTATACTATCAGCCGGCAACAGTCTTAAAGTTAAAATTTTTGGACGAGGAGCACATGGTTCACAGCCACAAAAATCTATTGATCCGGTTATTATGGCAGCGGCAATAACCTTGCGCCTGCAAACTATTGTTTCACGGGAGATTGCGCCAATAGAAAATGCAGTTCTTACTATTGGTTCATTACAGGCGGGCACAAAAGAGAATATTATTCCGGATGATGCTACATTAAAATTGAATATCCGCACTTTTAATGATAGAGTGCGTGATCATATTATTTCAGCGGTTAAACGGATCTGTTCAGCAGAATGTGCTGCATCCAATGCATCAAGAGAACCGGAATTTACTTTATATGACAGCTATCCGGTAACTGTGAATGATGAAGCAGCTACATTGAAAGTAGCTGAAGCTTTCAATGCACAGTTTGGCGATAAATCGCATGAAACTCAACCGGCATCCGCTAGTGAGGATTTCAGTGTTTTCGGGAGAAATTGGGAAGTACCCTATGTTTTTTGGTTCGTTGGTGGAACTGATCCTAAAATATATCTGGAAGCAAAAAAAAATAATCAGATAAATTCTATTCCTACCAATCATTCTCCTATGTTTGCCCCTATAATAAATCCAACCTTAAAGACAGGCTTGCAAGCAATGATAACAGCAGCTTTAGTTTGGCTGGATTAAATTACACCAGTGACCGTTATGGATAAACTTTATTCACTTTACTACTTTCTTGATCTGGCAGGTACATTTGTTTTTGCAATTAGTGGTGCGGTAGCAGCAAAACAACGAGGGTTGGACTTGTTTGGAATTTGCGCAATTGCCTTTGTAGTTGCTTGTGGTGGTGGGATTATTCGGGATCTTTGTATCGGAGCTATTCCGCCTGCCGGATTAACCAACCTGAATTATCTTCTGGCAGCAATGGCAGCATCAGGAATTACCATTGGTTTTTACTCTCTGGTAAAACAATTTAACCAACCGGTCCTGCTTTTCGATGCGTTGGGATTATCACTATTTGCAGTTACAGGTGCACAAAAAAGTCTTGCCTATGGTCATAATGCAGAGGTTGCTGTCCTTTTAGGAATCACTACAGCCGTTGGTGGTGGGGTATTGCGAGATATCTTAGTCAATCGTATCCCTGTAATATTAGAAAAAGAAATTTACGCATCAGCAGCACTTATAGGTGCATTGATTGTGGTTTTAGGAAATTATTTTAACCTGTTATCCGGCGACTGGATGTCTCTCATTGCTTTAATTGTTTGCTTCGCACTTAGAATGTTAGCCTTACATTTTCATTGGAAGCTGCCCGTTTATTCCAATGATAAAATGCAATGACAGGAGTATAAGACACCACAGTCAAGCCACTTATAATGGGTTAAGGGTATTCTCACTGATTATCAGAGCAAAATTCTTTTATGAATTGAGCATTACCGGCATCACAAGCATAAGGATGTCTTCGGCCTTATTTTCATTATCCACAGGACGCAGGATACCGGCGCGATTAGGTGCTGAGAGTTCCAGGCGAATGTTTTCTGTTTGGAGGTTTGTTAACATCTCAATCAAAAAGCGTGAGTTGAATCCTATTTCAAGATCTTCACCTGAATAGTTGCAGCTAAGACGCTGTCTGGATTCATGTGCAAAGTCAATATCTTCAGCATCAATAAACAGTTCTTGCCCGGTTATTGTAAGTCTTATCTGATTTGTTGACTTATTGGCAAAGAAAGAACCTCTCTTAAGAGTGGTTATAAGAGAGAGGCGGTCAACGATGAGAGTATTTGGATTATCGGTAGGTATAACTGCTTCATAATTAGGATAACGACCTTCGATGAGGCGGCATACTAAGTCAATATTGTTGAACTTGAAACGTGCATTACCCTGGTTATAGGTAATTGCAACAGGAGTTTCATCTGAACCAAGAATATTCTTAAGCTGGTTAAGTGGCTTTTTAGGCATGATGAATGAAACATTACTATCGGCAACAGCATCTGTTCTCTTGTACCTTACAAGCTTATGAGCATCAGTGGCAACAAAGATTACAGAGTCGGTTGACAGGTCACAATTTACACCTGACATAGCAGGACGAAGGTCATCAGAGCCGGTAGCAAAGATCGTTTTATTGATTGCTGATAAAAGCACTTCTGAAGTGAGGTTAAAGCCTGAAGCATTCTCTAATTCAGACACTCTCGGGAATTCTTCTGCATTGTGGCCGGTGATATGGAATTTAGCCCCGTCAGCAGCAATTTCAATTACATGGTTGTCGTTGATTGAAAAGGTAAGTGGTGTGTCGCCATAGGTCTTTAAAAGTTCAAGCAGTATCTTTGCAGGAATAGCTATAAAGCCTTCGTCTTCAGCCATTGTAACATCAATAACCACGGTCATTGTTGTTTCAAGATCTGATGCTGTAATCTTTAATGAATTAGTAGTTAATTCAACAAGGAAGTCATCAAGGATAGGAAGTGTATTGCTTGAATTTAATACACCGCTTATTGCCTGTAGACTGCGAAGAAGGTTCTGGCTTGATACTATAAATCTCATAATCAACACGTTTTTCTATTAGATATTCTTTTTCTATCAACTGTAAAAATAAGAAAATATTCTTCAGTTCCCTACTCTGAGACAAGGCAATGAGGTAAATATTTATTAACAAAGCTAAACATACCGGTTAATAAGTATGCGTCTTCTTAGTAAGCTATAGGGTTTGAAGTGTCAGGTTACAATTAGCAGAGGGATTTTTATTTTATGTCGCACTGCATCAACGGCACTTCCAAAAATAAGGTCTTTTAATCCTTTATGACCATGAACACCCATGACCAGAAAATCAATCTTCTGCTCTTTTACAATCTTTATTATCTCTTTGGTTGAATTGCCAAAGCCAATTTGCAAGTCGGCTTCATAACCTTGCAGTTCAAGTTCTTCTTTGTACTTCTTCAGACTTTCATAGTCGGTTTGTGTTTCAAAGTCCATGGTGTTACCTCCAAAGTAACGGGCCGCAGCGCTTTCCACCACATGAATCAGCGTATAACGGGCTTCCTGCCCACCCTGATTGAGTGCATGACTGATAAGTTTCTGATCATTGCCGGTAAAGTCGATAGCAATACCAATGTTATTGTATCTAATGAGTTCTCCTTTCATAAGCACACCTGCCTGACCGTGAGGTAATCTTGATTTTACGCCCTTAACCGGGGCTATTAACGGATAAATAAACACATATGCCAATAGAATTGCACATGCTGACATAACCGGAATGAGGACGAAATAAATGACTGTATCAGATATCGTTGAAGCTTTAATCCATCCAATAACAGTATCAATCACCAGATTAATATTGAGGTAAACAATAATGGCAGCAGATATCCATGCTAGTATTTTAACCCATAAAGGGATAGCAAACTCTTTCATCAGCTTTTTATCTGAATTGAGATGAATAAGAGGGATAACCGCAAAACCAAGTTGAAGACTTAATACTACCTGACTTAAGATCAATAAGCCACTCAATGCCTGATCACCAAAGTAAAGTATAGTGAATAGCGCAGGGAATATTGCCAGTAATCTGGTAATCAATCTTCTTAACCAGGGTTGAATTCTCAGATTAAGATGACCCTCCATAACAATCTGTCCTGCCAGTGTGCTGGTAACAGTTGAGCTTTGTCCCGATGCTATGAGTGCTATTGCAAAGAAAAGAGGTGCCCATTTACCAAACATATGGTCTAAAAGCTTTGAGGCATCCTGTATTTCAGCAATGTGGAAATAACCACGTGTATAGAAAGCTGCTGCTGCAAGGATCATTATTGCTGAATTAACCAAAAAAGCCAGGTTTAGAGCAATAGTTGTATCAAAAAGATTGACTTTAATGGCGAATCGCATACCTTCGGATGTACGTTCAAACTTACGTGTTTGTACGAGAGAAGAATGCAGGTACAGATTATGTGGCATTACCGTTGCTCCAATTATACCAATAGCAATATATAATGAACTGTCATTTAGTAATGAGGGGACAAATCCCTTTACTACATCGGCATATACCGGTGACACAATAAACATCTCAATCAGGAATGATACTCCAATAATGAAAACCATTGAAACAATAAAAGCTTCCATTTTCCTGATACCTCTGTTCATAAGGAAAAGCAATATGAGGGTATCAAGCGCAGTAATACTAATGCCCCAAATAAGAGGGAGATTAAAAAGTAGATTAAGTCCGATGGCCATTCCTGTAATCTCTGCTAAATCACAAGCAATGATTGCGATCTCTGCAAGAATATATAAAGGAACATTTACCCATCGGGGGTATTTCTCCCTGGTTGCCTGTGCCAGATCAACACCTCTTGCTATTCCCAATCTTGCACTTAGTGATTGAAGGAGAATAGCCATCAGGTTCGACATAAGCAACACCCATATTAGCTGATATCCAAAAGCAGAGCCTCCTGCAATGTCGGTTGCCCAGTTGCCTGGGTCCATATATCCTACACTAACCAAATAAGCGGGACCAATAAAGGCCAGAATTCTTCTCCATCCTTTTTGGTTTGTTCGTACCGATGAATGAACTTCACTAAGCGATTCTCTCATGTATTAGATGATACTCATGTTTTAAAACCTATAAACCGATAAACAACTAAAGTGATTTAAAAATTGGAAACTTCTGCTATCAATCGAAATCATTATACAACAAATACAGTTAGCACTCAAAAACAAGATACAAAGAGCTTCAGTCGATTAAGAACGATTAATTCTGTTTTTGCCGAAATCAAATTTCTTTTCGGTGCCGGCAACCAGTCGCCTGATGTTTTCACGATGCGTATATGGAATGAAAATAGCTACTCCTAGTGACAGAATTATCAGCGGAAGTCTCTGTTCATGAAGGATAAAAATGACTATCACCGGAAAGAGGATGGAACATACTATGGAAGAGAATGACACAATACGTGTAGTCATCATGCTGATAATGAAACAAACAAGTATGATTAAGATTGCAACAGGATACAGGGCAATAAGCACACCTACTAATGTGGCAACACCTTTTCCTCCTTTAAAGGAAGCAAAGATTGGATAAACATGTCCAAATACAGCTGCCGAACCTAAAAGTATTTTATATATAACTTCCTGATTAACACTAAAAGCCTGATTGTTTAGGAACAAAGAAAGATTGACCGCCATGAGTGCTTTAAAGATGTCGAAGATTAATACCGGAATACCGGCCTTCATTCCAAGAGTACGGATAGTATTGGTTGCTCCTGCATTACCACTGCCAACCTTACGAACATCAATACCATAGAACACTTTACCAACTATGACTGCTGTTGGAATAGAACCAAGCAGGTAAGCAATGATAATACCTGCAATAACTTCAATGTTGATCATTATAATCCTTCTTCAGAAACACTTATTTTACGTTGCTGCATTTTCCTCATGAACTCCATTCTTGCCTCCGGAGTTGAGATGATGAACTGGTAAGGACCATCATCTGAACGTGTTGCCAGGGTTCTCTTCTTTTCATTAAGTGATGATACAATAGTATTGTACTCATTATTTGAAGAGATCGTCTGCATTACACCGTTACTGTATGAGAAATAATACCATACCAATGGATTAAGCTCCAGATAGATGTTTAGTACATCGCCTGTTCTTCGTTTACCTATCTCAATATATCCATCCACTGAACGGTTTACAATATCTCCTTTAATGGCTGCAATGCCTATCTTACCCTCACTCACATATGATTTCAGCTTACGGTCCCAAACCATGTTAACGTTATTGAAGATCAACTGCTTGTTTAATGCATCGGGTATTTTCTTTATCTGCCCGGTGAGGTTAATTTCTTCAATGAAACTGTTAGCATCCTTTTCACCAACCATATTGTTGAGGAATTTCTTGAAGTTTAGTGAGTTGACATCCAAACTGCCAAGTTCGGTTACCTGGATATCTTCATGCAGACGTTCCATTGCCTGTTCAGTGAAGAAGAAATCAACAACCATTGACATATTGATGTGCGTAGAATCGACAAGGGTATAGCGGTTTACATCACCAAATGTTCTCAGTTTGACATTTCCGAGCATAGCACCCACATTAAGTTCACCTTCAGCATTTAACACACACTGATTTGTCTTAAACGTTATCAGATTACCGGCGAGGGTCTTTTTATCTATCCTTGCCTGACTGCCGGCAAGATAAGCTTCTTCGGTATGGTCGTACCTTATAAATCCTTCTGCTCCAATAAGCAATGTGTCACCATATGCTCTGGGCTTTTCGAACAAAGCAGGATAAATACCTGAGAAGAAGTCGGAATATATAACTCCAAAGAGTAATGGGTCATTGATACTGTCGTGTTCCTTGGAGGTAACCGGTATCCTAATATCATTCTGATCAAGTGTTGAAGCAAAACGAACCCATGGTCTTTCTTCACCGAGACACTCATTTTTAAGGCGGAACACCCCATCAAAAAGCAAGTCTTTTGTATCAGCAAGCAGTTTAATGCCACCGATAAAGTCAAAATGATCATTCAATGGCAGTACTCTTTCGGCTTTGACCGATGCATAGCCGTAACTCCTATTGGTTGAATCAACAGTGATTGGGTTAAAATGCAGTTGAGTAATGTTGCCTACATCATCAGTGTAATCGATATTACCTGAAGCGAGATAGCTCTTTCGTGAGTTAACTTTAACATCGGCATCATAGATCCGGTGGAACTTATCTTTACGATTTGCAATGATGTTAGCACCTTTAAGGGCATCCATATCACCGTTTGAAAGGATGGTTACTTTACCATCACCCGGGAAGATAGCAACATCAGCCACCCGTATAATCTTAACCTCCCGGGCATAGATAATATTATCCTTCATGCTGTAGGTGGCTTCCATTGCAAAGAACTTCAATGAATCGCGCTGAGGATCCGTAGAAATAAATTCAGATCCCGAGAAGTCATAATCAACCAGATGCTTAAGATCGACAGTGTCTGAAAGCTCTGCCCGCTTAACAAGTGAATTGGTGAGTGTTAGCTCACTCTGCTCCATGGTCCACTCAATCTTGTCCATGTAACACACATACTTGCTGTGTGGTAGTTCAATACGCTGACTTTGGCCCTGAACACCAAACTCTCCTCGCTTTTCAAGGAAGTCAACATTCCCTGAATTCATCCTTGCTGAGAGTGATAAAGTGGGTCTTTCGGGATAGTAAAGTTTAAAATCAGTAGTATCGGTATTGAATGACTGGCTCTTGAAGCTAAAGTTATTCGAGATAATATCGGCATTGTCCAAACGGCTTTTACCGCTACCAAATAATCCCCTCGTGGTGAGTGAAAGTTCACCACTATGATAAGACTTGGCACCAAACATCTCAAATTCCTGTCCGGGCAATGTGCGCAAACTCATACTGTCCTGTTCGGGTACCCAGAACTGATGTACAATCTTTGCATCAACTTTTGGGAATGACGGTGAGCCGTCCTTTTCTCTCATTGCAAAGCTGTTAAGATCAGCTACCAATGAGTCAGGATAGAAATGGAAATTATCAGATTCAGAGGTAGATGTCATGAAATCAAGTTTGCCTTTTCCTTGCAAACCATTATTATCGAGCTTAATATTTGAGTAATAGGTAGCATGACCTCCATAAGCAGGTATTCCCTGATCGGGCAATGTTCGCTTAAATCCAAGTGAATAGTCTTCCATTACTACCAAAGGTTCTTCCATTTTAGGCATAATCTCACCTGAGTTCAGCGACCCATGGAAATTAAGTCCTTCAGTAGTAAAACTATTTAGACTATCGATGCTGAAAGGATAAACCGTATAGAAGAATTTATCGCGTTTATACACCCCTTTCTTAATTGATGGCCTGTCGTAGTATACGTATGCATCGTTTTTACTGTTGAACACAGGATATGAGGGCATCTTTTTAATCCCCGACTTATTTGCAGGGTCATCAATCAGCAATTCGCCACTAAGGCCTGCAATTACATTCTTTACAGGAATTCTAACTTTCTTCTTTGTTGAGGCATTAAGAGTATCCACCTCAAAGCTCATTGAGTCAATGGTTGGCATGGCCAGCTTGAACTTGTCGTATTCAAAAGAACTTTTGTTGGCATAGAAGGAAAAATATCCTGCATTGACTAATCCGGTAAATACAAAATCGCGATTAGCTCCAATTATAATTTCTTTATTACGCGGTATAATGTTCACTGCCTTGATGTCGCTTAAAGATACACTGTCAACACCCTTTACCGTGATAAGAAAAGTCTTGAGATCAAGCACTCCATTAGGACCACTGGCAACATTTGAACGTATCTGGATAACGTCGTAATCTGATTTCTTACTGCGGGCATTCAAATAATCAAACAAGCGTTTCTTAACTTCAATACGGTCATTATCGAGGTTATAGTTTACAAAACCGCCATTTGAAAGGTTGATCACCATGGCTTTAACCTGCTCATACGGTTTCCTCATAAACTCAACAAGTTCAGGTAGAAGGAATGCTTTAACTTTATTCTTTTCGGTATAATTATAAACCACATTTATAGGATTGATTTCATCAATACCCTGAAGTTTGCTGAATCTTTCCTCACTATAGAAATTGTTTGATTCAAAGATGGCTGTTTCTTTACGATTAAGACCTCTGATCATTTCAAAGGTAATGCTGTCGTCGTTCATAGTATAGTACATCCCCTGGAAGTACATATCAATTTTATGGAACGAGCTTGAGAAAGGACTACCGGCAATACCTTCACCATTTCTCATCAATGAGAGTTCTTTGTTTTCGTCAGAATATCTTACCTGAAGTCCGGGATGGAAGATGGAATCGTTTTCATAATAAATGGTGGCAGATGCTCTGGATGAAACGAGACGATCGGGGCGTATGACAAAGCTCTTTGAGTTGAGTCGCATGAGCAGACCGGTTCCTTTTTTTATGAATATAGCGGCTTCCCCATAAGCATTTCCTTGTCCGAGTATCTTCGCTCCTTCAATTCCAATGCCTCCATAATAATCAATATTCTTAAAAATGTTCTTTATACCAATATCATAATTGAAGGAAGAGAATTTAGGGAAGGTTGATTTATCCAATGGTACTCCGGCTAGTACTCTATCCTCCAGCGAACCTACCAATGGTTCTTTAAAATATTCCTTATGATACAAGTTAGCAGTATCTGCTTTCCATGCTGACTCTCTCAGGTTGATCTTATAACGGTCAACCATTGCATAAACTTGCTGAGGGTTATAGCCATATTTTTCCCAGGTAACCTTACCACCTTTGCCTTCAAATCTTTCAGCTAAAGGGAAATAGTATCCTGATGTGTTGAATATCTTTATACTGTCTCTGCCCGATAAACTAACAAGGTCAACATCTTTAATATGTACTGAAAGGGTGCTGTCGAACTTATAGGTAAATCCGCTTCCTCTGAATTTCCATGTATTGGTATTTTGGCTGAAGAGGATATGGTCAATATTAAACAGAATGGTATTTTGAAGAAATGACTTTAGTTGTTTGGTCTTTTTTAAGTCAATAAAGGGGGCAAGAGCCTTATGCCATTCAAGGATACTCTGATTGCCGGCGGTTTCAGTAAAAGAGCTCAGTGTCTGAAGATAATCGGTGTAACCCATATGCTGTCTCACACCTGCCTTCCGCATAAGGTTAGAAGTATTAATAACTTCCTTCTGAACCTGCTGTGTAAATTTACCTTCTTCCCAGTCGGTCACAAACTCTTTTAAGATGAGCTGAACTTCACGGGTTCTCTGTGAAGCGTAGTAGTTGTTAAGCTCGGCAATGAATAGAACCGGATCTTGAGAGAACTCCTCAGAATCTTGTGGGACTGAGATGAAACCTCCAATCAGTAACCAAATGAGTGTAACGACAGCGAGCTTTACATAACGCATATCACGAGTGTTTTTTGAAACAGGCAGCTACCCATCTGTTTTCTTCTTTATGTGATGTGTATTCAAGGCCATTTGAAGCAGCACTTTCTTTAATGGCATTTAGGTCTTCAATATAAAAACCGCTTAGCAGTAATAACCCGTCTGCAGCTAAGCATTTAACATAAACAGGTATATCGTTAAGCAGAATATTTCTATTGATATTTGCTAATATGACATTGAAAATCTGATCTTTAAGCAATGCAGCATCACCAAGATAAACGTTAATAAAGCTTGTATTATTACGTTCAACATTTTCAAGTGCGTTATTATATGCCCATTCATCGTTGTCGATAGCAACAACATCATTACTGCCTCTCATGGCAGCGAGTATTGCTAGTACACCGGTTCCGCATCCCATATCAAGAACCTTTTTATCCTTGAGTTCTGTCTCAAGCAGATATTGAATCATGAGGGAAGTTGTTTCATGATGGGCGGTACCAAACGACATCTTAGGCTCAATGATGATTTCATACAGCACATCTTTCAAGGCAGGGTGAAAAGGTGCCCTTATATGGCATTTACCGGCAATAGTAACCGGTTCAAAATTCTCTTCCCATACGGCATTCCAGTTCTGGTCGGCAATAACTTTCCAGCTGAATTTAACATTCCCTGCTGCTTGTAGTGATTCATCATCAAGCATTAGCGGGTCAAATTGTGCCGAAGGTATATACGCAAGCAAATCTTTATCTTCTTCCACAAAGCTTTCAAATCCAAGCTCTCCAAGTATTGCCATTAGTTGTTCATTAATAGCAGCGTCCAGGGGTGTGCATTTTAGTTCTACGTACTCCATTAGTTTTTGCCAAAACTGTTAACAATCTTTACAAAATCATCTGCTTTAAGGGATGCTCCGCCAATAAGGCCACCGTCGACATCTTCCTGTGAGAACAATTCAGCAGCATTGCCCGGATTACAACTGCCACCATATAGTATAGATATATTGTCGCTAGTATCCTTACCGTAATGTTCAGCCAAAATGTTTCTTATAAATTGGTGCATCTCCTGTGCTTGTGCCGGTGTGGCAGTCTTACCGGTACCAATAGCCCAAACAGGTTCATATGCAATCACTACCTGCCGTATTTCATGGTCAGCAAGGTGACAAATAGCCTGGTTTATTTGTGCAGATACCACTTCAAAATGGCGGTTTTCTTCTCTTTCATTGAGTACTTCACCACAGCAGTAGATAGGAGTAAGATTGTTATTGATTGCTTTTACAACTTTGAGTGCGATAATATCATCTGTTTCACCAAAATAATTTCTTCTTTCAGAGTGACCAAGTATAACATATTTTGCTCCGGCTGATTTTACCATTTCAGCTGATATCTCACCGGTATAAGCACCCAGATCAAAATGACTAATGTTCTGTGCCCCTGAATAAAAATCATTCTGTTGGGCTATATCTGATGCAAGTTCAAGATAAATAGAAGGTGGACAAACTACTACCTCCACTTTATCAGGCCTTGATTCACTTAATAAATCAGCAATATCAAACAATAAACCTTCAGCTTCAGTAAAGGTCTTGTTCATCTTCCAGTTCCCGGCTACGATTCTCTTTCTCATTTTCTCTAATTATTTCTTTTTGTTTGGCCCCATCAAAAAATACAACAACCATTTTGATGGAATACCTTTTAATTGATCAGGTCAATTTAACTCTAGGGTCAAGCCATGCATAAATGATATCAACAAAGATATTAATAATAACTAACAGTACAGCAATAAAGAGCACTGCTCCCATAACCACCGGGAAGTCATATTTCTCAAGTCCATCCACAATTACCACGCCAATTCCTTTCCAGTCAAAGATATACTCTACAAAAACTGCACCGGCCATTAGTGAAGCAAACCAACCTGATACAGTGGTCACTATAGGATTAAGTGCATTCCTCAAGCCATGTTTCAATATAACCCTGCGCTCTGTTAGTCCTTTTGATCGTGCTGTTCTAATGTAATCCTGCGACAGCACTTCGAGCATTGAACTGCGGGTAAGTTCAATTATAATTGCCAGTGGTCTTATTCCCAACGTAATGGCAGGTAGGATGATGTTTTTGAGATCGAGGTACTCTCCCCTGCCGAAATCATCTACTGTGTATAATGATCCAAACATGTTGAGGCCGGTATAATCTGCCAGAACATAGGCAAAAAGCCAGGCCATTAGTATTGCCGCAAAAAATGAAGGCAACGACATACCAAGCACCGCTATGAATAAAGATGCCCTGTCGAAGAAACTGTCTTTGTGAATGGCGGTTAACACACCTATAATAAGACTCACAATAACAGCAAAACCCATTGATACGGTTGCAAGCAGCATAGTGTTAGGAAATGCCTGTGCCAGAATTTCAGATACTTTTCGTTTACTTTGATATGATCGCCTCAGATACGGTTTTTTGAGTATTGTCTGAGTTTTCCCTATCGTTGATATCACCACATATGGAGCGTATTTTGTACTGTCGGGATACCAATGGCTCTCTTTATCAGCGACATTGTGAAATGATACAGGTGAGAGATCATTCAAGAACCTCAGGTACTGCTCATAAATGGGTGCATCAAGTCCAAGTTCCCTGTTAATGGCTTCAACAGATGCCATATCAGCACGCTGACCGAGCATCATACGAGCAGGATCACCCGGTAGTATGTTGAACAGAAAGAACACGAGTGTAATGACTCCCAGCAGAACAAACACTCCGTAATAGATCCTTCTAAGTATAAATTTGAGCATACGCTTACTTTGCAGGAATCATTTTCTGTTTAAATTCCTTGTAATCCTCAAAATCATGATAGCTCCACTTACCAATTACCACCCCATCATGCATAAGAATAAGGCCTGGATTAGCCCGAACCATGATCTTTAAAACCACATCATCAGCTTGATAAAAAGAGTAGTTAAGCTTAAGTTCTTTAGTAATACTGTCAATGTCGGCAGGTAGTGAACTTGTTAAAGCACTGAAACTATAACCATCCTGTTCAGCCTGTTGTGCAAAGCTATTCATCTCTTCAAGTCCTTCCTTATCTGCTTCTTCAATATCCCAGGTAATCAGCAGAAAACTATAATCAGTATTTCTGATGATCATATCGGTTACATCGTTGCCTTCCAGATCAACTATCTGAAGGTTTTCACCGAAATACTGGTTTGGATCTTCAATTCGCTGTGTAGTAAACTCCCATTGACTCATCCATACTGAATCATTGAAAGGATAATCAGGCAGCTGGAATTCTTTCTCTTCACCGGTTGCCTTGTTCTTGTATGTAACATAATATTTTATTGGCAGGGTGCTTTCGGTGTACATTTTATTGCCTTTCTTCCATTCCATAAAATCAATAATTGGAAGATGCATATAACAATAAACTGATAGTGCCAGGAAAAGTACAGCTATAATAGCAGCACCCCCATAAGCCTGTATAGTCGAATACCTGTCGATGGTCCGTTTTCTCCGGGAAAACAAAATCAGCGTAGGTACCAACAGCACTATATTCTTAAAGAATGTTTCCCAGTTGGTAAGTTTTATTGCATCACCAAAGCAACCACAGTCAGGTACCGGATTATGAATAGCATCATTGAGGGTAAGTAGTGTAAAGAAGATCATTACAACCAGTAAGAACCAGGCATTTACTTTTGGTTTAAGATTTAAAAGTACCACAACACCCAGTGTGAACTCGAGTGTAGAGAGTAATATTGACAATGTCAGTGCAGCAGGCATCATCCAATCGGTGCCAAATGCAACGAAATAATCTTCAAGCCTGTATGCCATCCCTAAAGGATCAATGCCTTTCACAAAGCCCGAAAACATAAATACCAGTCCAACGAGTATTCTTGAAATAAAATGGAGTGTTTTCATCTCTTAGTTGAATTCAAACATACAATGCACCGGTTCATGCACATTATTAAACCTGACCGGTAATGATCTTAATGAGTGCAAATACCGCGTAATTGATCATGTCGAGGTAATTTGCATCAATGCCTTCCGAAATAAATGTTTTCCCTTTATTGTCTTCAATCTGTTTAACGCGCAGTAATTTCATCAGAATGATATCGGTGAGTGAATTAATACGCATATTACGCCAAGCCTCATCATAATCGTGGTTCTTATTGGCCATAAGATCTTTGGCAATGCCGATATACTTATCATACAGTGTTTCGACCTTGTCTTTTTCCATTTGAAGTTCTTCACTGTGGCCCAGTTCAAGCTGAATGAGGCCCATTACGGCATAATTCACAATACCAATAAATTCTGATTTCTCATCCTCCGAAATCAATTGTATCCCTTTTGTCTGGATACTTCTTATACGGTTGGCCTTTATATAAATCTGATCAGTTATGGATTCAGCACGAAGTACTCTCCATGCGGTTCCATAATCTTTCATCTTTGTTAAAAATATATCTTTGCATTCATGGATGACCATATCAAACTGCCCGGCGGTTTCAGAAGTCATATGCAGGTAAGAATTAAGTAGTTAGGTTTTTACTGATTGTATTGGCAAATATAGCAGGTTATACTGATAAAGTTATGAATTATTTAGAGAATCAGTCCATAAATTGTGGCAATAAGGAACTTAACCTTTCGGTTCCGGTAGTAATGGGTATACTTAATCTTACGCCCGATTCATTTTTCGATGGTGGAAGTTATCATACAACCGGTGAAATGCTTGATAAAGTGAGGCAGATGATTGCTGATGGAGCAACGATAGTTGATATTGGTGCCTTATCTACACGCCCGGGAGCACAACAGTTAAACTCCGATGAAGAGCTCAACCGCCTCTTAGAGCCTTTGAAAATTATAAGACAGGAGTTTCCAGAGTTGATTATTTCTATCGACACGTATCGTAAAAAAGTGGCTGAAGCTGCTATAAAAGAAGGTGCTGATATTATTAATGATATTTCGGGTGGCATAATGGATGAAGAAATGATTCCCTTCATTTGCACACAACAAGCAGCTTATGTGATCATGCATATGCAGGGCAATCCCGAAACTATGCAGTTGAATCCACATTATGATGATGTGGTGCATGAGGTTGAAAGTTTCTTCCTAAAGCAGGTAGCCATCTTTAAAAAAGCGGGCAAGCATAATATTATTCTTGATCCCGGTTTTGGGTTTGGTAAAACGGTTGAGCATAATTATCAACTTCTACAGGCAATTTCAAAGTATGCGGTCTATCCATATCCAGTGCTGGCTGGAGTGTCAAGAAAATCAATGATTAACAGGGTACTTGGCACCAAAGCTGCTGAAGCTTTAAACGGAACTACTGTTATTAATACCATCGCTTTATTAAAGGGTGCCAGCATTTTAAGGGTACATGATGTTAAGGCAGCTATTGAAACAATCAAGCTTGTGAATGTTTTCAATGAATCGAACATGACAATTAGTGGTTTAATTTAATTAAATTTGCAAAAACGCTTTTTGATGTTAGAATCTGCTATTCCCTTTTTTATTGGTTTACGACTGCTTGATATAATTGACATTATTCTTGTTGCATTACTTCTTTATGAGCTTTACAACCTCGTAAAAGGGACTGCCGCAATAAACATTCTGCTTGGCATTATTGCAATTTTCCTTGCATGGCGTCTGGTAAGGATTCTTGAAATGGAGTTACTTTCCGAAATTCTCGGAGCCTTTATAAGTGTTGGTTTTATTGCGCTCATTGTAGTTTTTCAACCCGAAATACGAAAATTTCTTTTATTGGTAGGAACACCTGCCTTTATCAGGAAGAAAAACACAAGGTTCCTGTTTTGGAAGATCAGGTATGCTAACGAGGATGTATTGAGTATAGACCCTATTGTTCAGGCATGCTTTAAGATGGCAAACACCAAGACAGGGGCGCTTATTGTCATTGGTAAAATTAATGAACTCACTGAGACCATTGAAACAGGCGAACTTCTTGAAGCCCGCATATCTGAACAACTGCTCGAAAATATCTTCTATAAGAATTCACCACTGCATGATGGAGCGGTAATTATAATCAATAATCGCATAAAGGCCGCCAGTTGTATATTGCCGGTTTCAAAAAACGATACCCTTCCCGCACAAGTAGGACTACGTCACCGCGCAGCCATAGGTATTACTGAAAAATCAGATGCGGTAGCTCTGGTGGTCTCCGAACAAACCGGAAATATTTCATGGTGCAAATCAGGACAGTTAAATGCTGATATTCAGCCAGCCCGTTTAAAGACACTCCTCGAAGAGGAATTTAATTACTCACAAAAGCCAAACTGATTTCCCACGTATGGGAGTTATTTTTGATTCTTTGCCTCAAACTCTTTAATCATCTCTTCGGGTGTTTTACCCAGATTTTCAATAGCAGTGCGGGCATCATCAGCCAACTCATTATCAGGAAAACGGCTTACGAAATCACGGTAAACTGAAGCAGCTTTGCCGTAATCACCCAGCAGGTTTTCATACACATATGCTTTCAGAAAGATCGTTTCGGGCAACTTCGGACTATTAGGATACTGATTAATAGTACGGTCAATCAATTCCATTGCCTTATTCCCATCACCTGTTCCCATGCAGAGGTTAACTGCATGATATAAATATTGAGGTGCCATTGTGTCTTTTGGAAAGTTATCGGCAAATGAAATATACGAAGCAAGTAATGCATCCAGTTTTGCCTTCTCGGGACGGGCATTCTCTTTTTGCAGTTCCTTCTCCTGAACGCTGATTGCTTTGGCAGCTTTTTCACGTTTCGAGGTACATGCAGTAAAAAGGATGGCGATAGAGAGTAGAACGAGTGCGATTGGTTTAGTCAGGTTAGTCATGATCAGGAAATTTTCTTCTTAATGTTGGGATATATCATTTTATAGTCGGTCTTTACTAGTCCCTTAGAGATATCATTCAACTTGCGTTTCAACATCATGCGTCGCAGCGGACTAATATGATCAACGAATAACACACCATCGAGATGGTCATATTCATGTTGTATAACACGCGCCAGCGCACCTGATATCTGTTCATCATGATACACAAAATTCGAATCCATATATTGAATATGAACGACCGGTTTTCTCATTACATCTTCTCTTATTTCGGGAATGCTGAGGCAACCTTCATTAAAAGCCCATTCTTCACCGCTCTCATCAACGATTTGTGGATTGATAAACACTCTTTTCATGTTTTCTTCACCGGGATAATCGTCTTTATATGGGGTAGTGTCAATTACGAATAGTCTAATACTCCTATTTACCTGTGGTGCTGCAAGTCCCACACCGTTTGAAGCGTACATTGTTTCAAACATATCGGCAATAAATTGTTCCAAACCCGGATAATCTTTATCAATATCGGCAGCAACCTTTCGAAGTATAGGATGGCCGTAAGCCACAACAGGAAATACCATAATTCAATCATTTTTATTAAACGTTCCAAATCCGGAAGCCAGTTGTTGAAGATAAGCCTGTAACATTATAGTTGCACTTACTGTATCAATCAACGCCTTATTCTGACGGTCCTTCTTTTTTGCACCCGATTCTCTGATCGCCTTAACAGCCATCTTTGAAGTGAATCTTTCATCAACCCTTTCAACAGGTATGTGTTGAAACTCTTTTTTCAATTGCTTAATGAAAGGTTCAATAAATTTTGCCGATTCGGACACTTCATAATTCATTTGTTTCGGTTCGCCGACAAGGAACAAGGTAACCGGTTCCTTGCTTAAATAGTCTTTCAGAAAAGGTATCACGTCCATTGCCCTTACTGTAGTAAGTGATGTAGCAATAATACGCTCAGGGTCTGTAACTGCCAAACCTACTCTCTTTTGTCCGTAATCTATAGCAATAATTCTGCCAATCAATGCATTAAGTTATTTGAGACTGCAAAATTAAGAAAAAACTGTCATTCTCTTATAACTCTGTATGCTCCGTTTTCGTATAATCTGATAATGGTTGAAGCTTTACCCTGGTTAAACTGGTCATGAAAGATTTTAACCACGTAATCAGCACGTGACAAAATCTCGGGCGATATCTGTTTATAAACCACTGGTGTTGGTTCACCGGAGATATTTGCAGATGAAGAAATGATTGGCTTACCGAGTTCTTTAATCACAGCCGTACAGAATTCATCTTTTACTACTCTGATGGCAATGGTACCATCGGGTGCAGCAACATTTTTAGGAAGATTGCGTGCATTGTCATAAATAACGGTAACCGGATTATCAATACTGCTGATAAGATCTATAGTTATATCAGGCAGTTTTGTTACATACGTCGAAAGTTCTTCATACGAAGAAAGAAGCACAATAAGACTCTTTTGCTCATTACGTCTTTTGATCTTATACACTTTATCTACTGACCTTGCATTGAGAGCATCGCAACCGATTCCCCAAACGGTATCAGTTGGGTATATAATTACTCCACCCTCATCAAGCACTCTGACAGTATTGTCAATTTCAGCTCTGATCTCGTCGTTCATAGTTAAGCGGTAATAACAATTGATCTAAAGAAATAGTTTCAGCACATTTAAAATGTCCGAGCGGGCATTTCTGATAACCATGCAAACCACAAGGTTTACATGATAAAGGAACGTCAGTCTGGATAATATATGATCTTTTTGAAAGCGGTCCAAAGCCAAATGAAGGAACAGTTGAGCAGAAAACAGCGGCTACATTAGCATCAACAGATGAGGCTATATGCATTGGTGCTGAATCATTCACATAATTCATCACTGCATCTTTCATCACCGAAGCCGATTGTAGAAAGCTAAGACGTCCAGCCAGATTAATAATATCACTATGCGGGCTTGTCTCTCTTATCTTTTCGCACAAAGATTCATCTGCCCTACTCCCCAATAGTATCACCCGTAAAGTGAGAATCTTACCTGTCAATCCAATCCATTTGTCAGCAGGTAATTGTTTTGTAAAATATAATGATGCTGGTGAGATGGTTATATACGGTTTATCTTTCCATTGCTTTACATAATCAACATCAGCAGTACCCGGATATAATGCAGGCATTTGCACAGGCCCATTAACCAATGGTTCAATGAGCTTCATGTTTCTGTTGATTTCATGAGCACTTCCATCAATAAGATGCTCCTGTTTTAACGTAAAAGTAAACGATAGAGGGTTTTTGGTAAAGCCTGATCTGAAAGGTGCTCCCGAAAACGCTGATACAATTCCAGAAGAGGCAAACCGCTGTATGTTAATAA
>JBLMZZ010000009.1:0-8612 GCA_050259095.1 Omnitrophica WOR_2 bacterium
TATACTTCAAACTCATCTGATGGTGGTGCTACATGGTGGGATATGAAAGTAAGTGATGTGTCATTTACTCCTTCACCAATCCCAGGTCTAGCTGATGGTTATTTTGGTGACTATCTCGCAAATCACGCAAGAGGCGGATGGGTTTATCCAACATGGACCGATAACAGATCGGGTTATGCAATGACTTATATTTCTCCTTTTGTTACCGGACCTCCACCTAATCAACCATGGTTAGTTTATAATGACAACTCATTGAATGATGCAGGTGGTAATGGCAATGGATTACTTGATTTTGGCGAATCATCACTGATGAACCTCTCTATCGAAAATCAGGGTGATACTCCTGCTAACGCTGTTAATGTTGTTCTTTCAACTGATAATACCTACATTACTATCACAGATAATACAGCTTCATTTGGTAATATCCCGGTTGGTGAAATCGTAAATGTAAACGACGCTTTCGCAATTACTGTTGCAAATAATATACCCGATGCCGAGGTTGTTACTTTTACAATCGCTGCAACTGATGCAAATGACAGCACCTATTACAGCAATTTTAACATTGAAGCTCATGCTCCGGGATTTAAAACCGGGAATATTACATTAACTGAGTTAACCGGAAACGGAAATAACAGACTTGATGCTAATGAAACTGCTACAATTACCATTGCAACAATGAATTCAGGTGATTACAGGGCATACGATGTAACAGGAACATTAACTACTTCAAGTCCTTATATTACTATTGATAATCCTACATTCCATTGGGATAGTATTAATCCGGGTCCTTTTAGTATGGTTAATCCTGTCTTCAACATTTCAGTTTCTCCAGAAACTCCAACAGGCCATTTTGCTGAATTCACTTACCAGATTAATTCACAATATCAACAGGCAACCAAGCTTTTCAAATATCCTGTTGGACTAATACTGGAAGACTGGGAAACAGGTAATTTCTCAAATTTCGCTTGGCAATTTGGTGGTTCAGCTACATGGACAACAACATCTGAAGCTAAGTATGAGGGTAATTACAGTGCTGTTTCAGGTGATATTGGCAATAATGCTACTTCCGAATTGAAGCTGCAATATAATGTAGCCACAAATGATTCAATATCATTCTATGTAAAAGTATCTTCTGAATCAGGATACGATTTCCTTAAGTTCTATATTGATAATGTAATGATTGGTCAATGGTCGGGAGATGTTGCATGGCATCGTGTTGTATTTCCTGTTAACGCCGGAGAACAAACTTTTAGATGGGTATATAGTAAGGATGGTTATGATGCAGGTGGACTTGATGCTGCATGGATTGATTATATTGTAATGCCTCCATTGTTACAAACTACTTCTTATGCAGGTCCTGATGGTGTTACTTGTGAACGCGAATCATACATGCTTAATGGAACAGCCAATAATTTTGTAAGCACTGCATGGAGTACTTCAGGTGATGGCACTTTTGATAATGCAACTGCTTTAACATGTTTTTATACTCCCGGAGCTAATGATATTACATCAGGTTCAGCAGTATTAACACTTACTGTTAATGGTCCTTTAGGAGAATTAAAGACCGACCACATGGATCTTACTATATCTGGTCAGGCAACTGTTTCACCATTACTTAACATTGAATTATGTACAGGTTCAGAAGTTCCTTTAGTTGTTTCAGCATCTGATTTCACATCATCAAACTGGACAACTTCAGGTACCGGAACATTTAGTGATCCTACGGCACTAACCACAGTGTATCAACCATCTGCTGATGATTATACAGCCGGTACTGTTACCTTAACCTTTGAAGCTTTATCAGCATCTCCTTGTGGTGCAGTAACAACAGCAACTGTAGTTAGTTTCAATCCATTGCCAACAGCCACTTTACCAGCCGACACTGCAATATGCGTTGGTGGAACGGTTGCAGCACAGATTAATCTTACCGGAACTGCTCCATGGACAATTACTATGTCGAATGTTCCAGAAGTAATTGAAACAAGTGAGAATCCATATATCCTGACTTTAAATCCAGCAAGTACTACAACATATGCAATCACATCATTCAGTGATGGCAATGCATGTGTTAACACAGTTGAAGGTAACTTTACTATTACTGTTAACCCGCTTCCTGTTGTAAGTATTACTGCTGACAGCACACTATGTGCCGGTCAATCTATAACATTAACAGCAACTTCTGAAGGTGATGTTAATTATTCATGGAATCCCGGTAACCAAACTACCTCATCTATTACAGTTGATACAACAGGTATTGGATTTAATTCAAGGACTTACACCGTTGATGTGACCAATAATGTAACCGGTTGTAGCAACGTTGCTTCAAGTACAGTAACTTTTGAAGACTGTAGTGGATTTGATGAAATCACAGGATTTGATGTTATGATTTATCCTAATCCTTCAAAAGGCATCTTCACTATTAAGACAAAAGCTGCTAAGGCTCAATTATTTAACCTTGAGATTTACGACATTAATAACAAACTTGTCTACAAACAGGATAATCTTTTAATTAATGCTGAAACCAAGGTTCAGACTACTAAATTGACTGATGGAGTTTATACTTTATATTTGAAGAATAAAGACAAATCTTATTCATCAAAACTTGTAATTAAGAATTAATTACCTGAAAGTTTAAGTTCATTTTCAGACTTATACTACTAACCTGTACTAAAATGATTTTAGTACAGGTTAGTTTTTTTAATCATATTAACATCTGAATTACAGCATTTTATAAATCTTTGGGTACTATATTATTTAGAAGCTCTATAAATAGAGAGCGTTTCTTCATAAAAAGTTCAACGTATCTATTTTTCTTTATTTTTGTGTTTCAATTTAGAATTTCTTTAACACTTCTTTTAGGGGATACAATTTTATTTTACTAACAACCAACAATAAACCGTTTATGAAAAAACATCTACACTGCATGAACCCGTATTATAAGTTAATGCAACTGATGCTTGTATTGGCTTTTACATTTGGGAGTATCTTAAGCTTTGCCGGGGATTTAAAATACAGCGATAGCTGGGGCAAACAGGGCTTAAGCTTGAAAAAGCAGTCATCAGAAGGACTAAACCTGAATTTCTCAGTACAGCAATTTAGCTTTGAAGATCGGGATGTAAATGGGCACACCATGCAAGCCATTTCATTTTCTGAATCTTTTCTGCCTAATGGAGAAGGAAATCCTGATTTGCCGGGTTTCAGTCGCTTCATCGCAGTACCTCAAGGTGCAAAAGCTATTCTGAACATAGTTAATATGCGGACAGAACGTTTTGAAAACATCGAAATTGCTCCTGCTCCACGTATTCCACTTGATACTGACAAGAGCCCTCTACAGTACTCAAAAAATCAACAGATTTATAGTAAGAATGCATTCTTTCCTGCTACTCCTGTAACCTTAACCGGTTCAGGTCAGATACGCGGAATTGATGTAAGCACATTAAGCATTCAACCTTACCAATACAATCCTGTTACAAAAGAACTTATCGTTTATCGTGATATTGAAATTAACATCACATTCGAAGGTGGAAATAAACAGTTTGGTGATACAAAATACAGAAGTCCTTACTGGGATCAGATATTAGAAGATATAATATTCAATTATTCAGAGCTTCCTGTTGTTGATTATGATGCTCGTTCAAAGAACCATTCACGTTCAGTAGGATATGATTACCTGATCATTGTTCCTAATGACCCTATTTTCAGTCAATGGGCTGATTCAATCAAGAAGTTCCGCAATGAGGAAGGAATTTATACAGGTGTAGTAAAATTATCTGAGATTGGTGCCAACGTTAATGCTGCCACTCTTGAAACTTACGTAAATACTGCTTATAACACATGGGATATAGTGCCTTCAGCAATTTTGCTTTTAGGTGACTATGGAACCCAGAATAACAATAGTATCACCTCTCCTATTTACGATAACTATTGTGTATCAGATAATATTCTGGCCGATGTTGATGGAAATCATCTTCCTGATATCGTATTTGCAAGGATCACAGCACAGAATGCTGCTCAGTTGCAGAGTATGATTAGCCGTTTCATGAAATATGAGCGCAATCCTCCGACAAATCCCGGCTTTTATGCTAATCCTGTTACTGCACTTGGATGGCAGACTGAACGTTGGTTCCAGATATGCTCTGAAGTAGTTGGTGGTTTCTGGAAAGCAATAGGTAAAACTCCGGTACGTATTAATGAAGTTTATCAGGGTACTCCCGGATCTATATGGTCTTCTGCTACAAATACAACAACTGTTGTAAATTATTATGGTCCCAATGGATTGAATTACATTCCTCAATCACCTTCAACCTTAGGTGGTTGGACTGGTGGTACACCAACAATGATAAATAATGCATTGAACGCAGGTGCTTTCATGCTTATGCACCGCGATCATGGCAATGAAACCGGATGGGGTGAACCAGGATATCAAAGTGGTAATATCAATGGATTGACCAATACTGATTTAAGCTGGATACTCTCTATCAATTGCCTCACAGGAAAATACAATTGGAGTAGTGAGTGTTTTACTGAGAAATTCCATAGATATAATTATCTCGGACAACCTGCAGGAGCATTAGGATTAACCGCAGCATCTGAAACATCTTACTCTTTTGTTAATGACGTTTATATATGGGGTATGATGGACAATATGTGGCCTAATTTCATGCCTGCTTATGGAACAACACCTGCATCACGTGGTGTATTACCGGCTTTTGGAAATGCAGCAGGTAAATATTTCCTGTATCAGTCAAATTGGCCATACAATACAGGTAACAAAGAAGTAACTTATCATCTTTTCCATCATCATGGAGATGCTTTTGTAAAAGTTTGTACTGAAGTACCGCAGAATATTCTTGCAGCTTACAATCACGAGCAGTATCAAAGTGATACTACCATCAGAATACAAACTGTTGCCAATGCTTCTATTTGTGTTTCTGTTTATGGTTCTATCCTTGCAACAACTAATACAGGTATCAATACTCTGGTTGAGATTAACATTCCTCAGCAACAGGTAGGTACTGTTTTAAAAGTCACCATTACAAAACCAAATTGCAACAGGTACGAAGGTTATATCACAATAATACAAGATATTACTTCAGCTAATGCAGGCGAAGATGCTACAATTTGCGCAGATCAGCAAGCACAATTAAATGGTGTGGCTCATAATTATAACTCGATACTATGGACAACAGCCGGTACAGGTACATTTAGTGATGCTACTATTATTAATCCTGTTTATACACCTTCTGCTGAAGATGCTCAAAATGGTTCGGTATTGTTATCAATGACTGCCCAAAATACAACTGTAGGTGATTCAACCGACTATATGACACTAACTCTTGTTCCTATACCAACAGTTAATGCCGGTGTTGCAGCAAGTATTTGTGAAGGTGATAGTTACTCAACAAGTGAAGCTACTGCATCAAATTATACTGAACTGTATTGGTCAACTAACGGTACCGGTACATTCAGTGATATCAATGCATTAGTAACCCGTTATACTCCAAGTGCTGAAGATATAACTGCCGGAAATATTGTACTCACACTTAATGCCGGTAACGCTACATGCGAAGTTCATACTTCTAATCTTCCAATCGCCATTAACCCAAAACCTGTTGTTAACATAACAGGTCCGGCTGTTGCTTGTCAGAATCAGTCAGGCGTAATTTATTCTGCTGAAAGCAACACTAATACCTACGAATGGCAGGTAGTTGGCGGAACAATTGCAGAAGGAGCAAATGCGAATAATGTAATCGTTGACTGGACCGGTCAGGGAGATGCTGTAGTAACTCTAATGGAGACAAATGAATTTGGATGTACAACATCACAGGATTATGCTGTTATGCTAAATGCAGCTCCTCAACCTATAATTACTGGTGACGAGGATGTTTGTGCCAATACAACCGGAGCTATTTATTCTACACCATATGTTGAAGGTAATTCTTATACCTGGAATATCAACGGAGGTGTTATGGCATCAACAGATAATATTAATGAAGTAGTTATTGACTGGGGTGATAATGGAAATGGTTCAGTTAGTGTTTTAGAAACAAACACTACTAATCTTTGCGCTACAACTACCGAGATGAATGTACTTATATCATCACCGGTGATTACACTTGCTCAGGACACTGCTTTCTGTGTTAATCATACTCTAACACTCGGTGTTGAAACTGGTTATACAACTTATGCATGGTCAACCGGAGCAACTACTCCTTCTATCCAACTGGTAGGTGAGCAATTAGGCGTAAGCAGCAATAACACCTATGAAGTTACTGTTACTGATGCTAATGGCTGTTCAACTGTACGCTCAATTACTGTTGCAGTTGAAGCATGTACCGGATTGCCCGAAAGCAATTATATCAATGGATTTACTGTATATCCTAACCCAAATACCGGTGATTTTAATATTTCATTTAATAATTCACTAACTGGTTTGGCAACTGTTAAAATCCTTAACACTACAGGCAAAGAGCTTTATAGTAAAACATTAAATATCAATAATTCTGCAGCAATTGAAAGCTTCAGTGTGTTGAACTTAAGCAGTGGTCTGTATTTCATAAGAGTTGAGACCAACACAGGTACCACAACTCAGAAACTTATCATTAAATAATCCGGAAGTTCAGATTTATACAATCTGTTAGAATTATAGAATGATCAACAAAAGAGACGGAGATTCATCTTCGTCTCTTTTTATTGATAAAAAGTCCTGTTTATGCCAGTTTTGATATGACCTTTTGCGATTTATGCGATTAATACTAATGAATACCACTAAAAGCGAAAGTTTAACAGAGGTTGGTGGCATTATAAAATATTCATTACTTTTAAAGTCTTAAGAATTTGCTCATTGAAAAATAAAGTTTCATGATACCTTCCTTACCTAAAATTCTTATAGTTGATGATATAGAGGTAAATCTAATACTTCTCGAAACTGCTCTACGAAAAGAACAGGCAAAGATTTACAGGGCCATGAGTGGTGAAGAAGCTCTTGGTATTACAGCCTCTCAGGAATTTGCTCTGATAATACTTGATGTTTCAATGCCTATAATGAATGGTTTTGAACTTGCAAGTCATATTCGAAAGCAAAACTTAAATACCCTCACCCCTATTATCTTCATTTCAGCTATTCTTTTTGATGAATTCAGCGTATCACAAGGTTATCGCTCAGGTGCTGTTGACTATATTTCAAAGCCCTATCATCATGAGATTCTGCTTAGTAAAGTCCGTGTCTTCTTACAACTTTATAATCAAAAACAAGAACTTTTACAACAGAGCTTAACACTTCAGGAAAATAATGACAGACTAAGGGCAGCACAGGATATACTAAAACTGAGGCTTCAATTACAGAAAGCAGTTTCATTGGCATCAGCCCGCTTCTCGGGGAACTTTGAAATGAATAACTCTATTCATTTCATGCTGAGAGATATTGCAAACGTATGCGGATCATCATTGGCAATATTTTTACCTACAGATAAAAGCAGTGCTATATCATATAAAGAAGGCTTAACCACCAATGACCTGAAGGAAAAACTTCCTGCAGGACTTAAAGAAAAGTTAAACAAAGCATTTAGTCAGTATTATGAGGCAGTAATACTCATAAGCAATCACGATATACAAGGTCCGTGGATTCTGCCTTACAAAAAGGAAGCTGATAAGGATAACGAAATAACTGTTGCCGTGAAGATATCCTCTGGTGAAAAGCACTATGGATATTTAATAATCATTGATTGTGCAGATATATCAGGATGGGAAGCCTCTGAATTAAATGCATTAACGGTTTTTGGGACAATTACAGGCAATGCAATTGAGAGAAATAATACAAGGCTTGAACTTGTTGCAAGTGAGTTGAGATATCGCAGTTATATAGAAAATGCTCCAGAAGGAATAGCAATTACTACTAATACAGGTGTTATTCTTGAATACAATCAGGCGTTCAATACCATGTTCCACGAAAAGATCATTGGTAAAACACCTTTAAATATTTTGAATATACTTAACAAGCAGGATGTAACTGGTCATAATCCGGTAATTAAGAACCTTTTGAACGGAAAACTTTCAAAATGTGAATTTACCGTGATGATAAATGAAAAGACTTCAATTATTAAGGCCGAAAGTGTAAAATTGTCCTCTAAGCAATATCTCATATTCTGTACGGATATTACCAATGAAAGAGATCTTGAAAAGCATTTAATCCAGACTGAACGTATGGTTGCAATTGGTGAAATGGCTACCGGAATTGCCCATGAGATTAATCAACCTCTCAACACTATCTCCTTTGGAATAGACAACCTCTTCGAGGCACTTGGTAGTAACAAAGCAGATGCAGCTTATATTAAAGAGAAATCAACCAAAATATTCGACAGCATTCACAGAATGAGAAATATTATTGACCATGTGCGCAATTTTGCACGTGGAAATGATGATGTTATTCTTTCATCTTTCTCAGTGATTGAACCACTCAATAATGCACTGTCACTTTATACCGAGCAATTGAAAAATAATGGTATTGAGGTCGTTCAGAATATACAGTCTCACGCACATAACACATTCATGCATGGCAATACTTATAAAATTGAGCAAGTACTTCTTAATTTGCTTTCAAATGCCCGTGATGC
>JBLMZZ010000010.1:0-6573 GCA_050259095.1 Omnitrophica WOR_2 bacterium
TTACCGGGAACTAATTTTAATTTTCATTGGCAATGAAGGAATCAGACAAGAACGAAGATCTGCACGATTTAGAAGTACTAATTACCCGTGAAATATTAACACCTATAGGGTTAATGGTAGCTGGTGCAACTTCAGAAGGATTATGCTTGCTTGAATTTGCCGACAGACCATCGCTTGAATCTGAAATTAAAGATCTTGAACGCTATCTTAATGCGAAAGTAATCGAAGGAACCAATAAGTACATTGACCAGGCGGAACAAGAACTATTGGAATATTTTTCAGGTTCAAGAAAATGCTTTGAAGTTGAGCTTCTATTTCCCGGAACAAGATTTCAAATGCAGGTTTGGAACAGTCTGCTAAAAATACCTTTTGGTGAAACATTAACCTACCTTGAACAATCACAAAGACTGGGAATACCTGAAAGTATAAGAGCAGTGGCTCATGCTAATGGATGTAACAGAATTTCTATATTAATCCCTTGTCACAGAGTCATTGGTAAGAATGGAAAGCTAACTGGCTATGGTGGTGGTATTGAAAGAAAAAGAAAACTCTTGCTTCATGAAATGAAATTTGCTCCCGTTGTATCAGGATTGTTTGCATGAAAGTATTCTACTTTCTTTAAAACGCTTAATATATTTTACTCTTGATACGCTTGATTATCCAGATTTTATTACTTATCTTTGAGAAAAATATAGCAATATGATATCGATTAGTCATTTACATCCGATGCTTGTACACTTCCCCATAGCAATTTTACTTCTAGGAATGCTAGCTGAAATCATATGGGTTATTTACCGAAAGAACTTTTTCTCAGAAGCTGCCTTTTATCTTTTAATGCTCGGAACATTAAGTGCAATAATAGCTTTTTTAACTGGTAGATTCTTTACAGAAGAAATGACTGGTGCTTCAGGTGATATTAGAAACACTCACCAGTTATTCGCAACCATTACTTTAATAGCAGCTGTTTGCGCTTCAATCGTAAGCATTTATTATAAAACAAGACCTTTGAATCAAGATAAAGTCTCCTGGCTTGTTTTTGCTCTTTATTGTATTGTAGGCATTGCTGTCGGAATTACAGGATTTTTTGGCGGTGACCTTGTCTATAATTATATGATGCCACTTTAAACATAAACCATATGAAAAAACTAATTTTTCTTATTATTGTAAGTACTGTTATGTCTTTCAGTTGCACAAAAATCAACCCTGCAAAGACAATTTCTGACCTTAATGCAGCCTTTATTGGCGAATCAACAGCTAGTGCAAAATATGCTGCATTTGCTGTTGAAGCAAGAAATGAAGGCTTTAATAAGATAGCCAAATTATTTGAGGCTGCTTCAAAATCCGAGAGTATTCATGCAGCTAATCACTTAAAAGTTCTTGAAGGCCTAAATCAAAAAGTTGCAGAATTTAAACCTGAATTTAAAGTAGATTCAATAAATGCAAACCTGAAAGCTGCAGTGGAAGGTGAGACTTATGAAGTTACTACCATGTATCCTGGTTTTATCGCTGATGCCAAAACCGAAAAAGTAAACAAAGCTGTTAAATCTTTTAACTGGGCTATGGATACTGAAAAAAAGCATCAGAAACTTTATTCCGAGTCTATTATGGCACTGACCAGTGGACTTGAAAATACTATGCCCGTGAATTATGCTGTTTGTCCGGTTTGTGGTAACACATATGATGCTGCTAAACCTGATGCAAAATGTGCAATCTGCCAAACAGATAAGAAAGAGTTCATTATTATTTGATTACAAGTCAATTCTAATTCAAATTTATAAAATAATGCAGGTTACTGGTAGTGACCTGCATTATTTATGATAGTTAAATTAAAAATTATTTAGTTTTGCGTAGATCCATATAATTCAATTTGTTCTAATGATGCCACTGAATAAAATACAGGATACAAAAGTTGAAACAGAATCAAAACAGAGACTAATTACCGGTCATAGGATCTATATTTTTAGTATGACGCTAATTGTTCTCCTGGTTATAGCTTATCTGATAACAATAGGAATCAATTATTATCGCGTAAGTATTGAAGAAAGATTCTTCCATCCCGACTATCAGAGGCTTAAACCAAGCGGTATATTTGGTCATGGTCTTGGAATTCTTGGTTCTTTATGCATGATCATAGGAGTAGTTACATACATGCTGAGAAAAAGAAGTCGCCGATTCCATAAGACTGGTATCTTAAAGCACTGGCTTGAATTCCATATATTTCTTTGCACCCTGGGACCAGTACTTGTGTTATTTCATACTTCTTTCAAATTTGGTGGTTTAGTCGCTGTTAGTTTCTGGAGTATGGTTGCAGTTTTTGTAAGTGGTATAATTGGACGATTTATTTATATTTTAATTCCCAGAACTATTGAGGGAAGAGAACTGTCACTGAATGAAGTAAGAAAAATGAACTCCGGATTAAATGAAGAGGAGATAGAAGGGAAAATACAACGATTAGAAAAATTGCAAAACCTTTTTAAATACTGGCATGTAGCTCATTTGCCTTTTGCAATAATAATGTTGATTATAATGTTGATTCATGTAGTGGTAACTATTACCTTTGGGTATAGATGGATTTTTTGACCTGAGATGCAAGTAGCTTTTGAAAATATTCTCATTTATTCCCTGACCGCCATTTTATGTATTGCGGTGATCTACTTTTATATTCATCTCCAGAACAAGAAATCAAAACGAATAAAAGAGAAGATAGAAAAAGCAAAAGTTGAAGGACTGCATGAACCGGTTTCTCTTCATCCTGTCATTGACACAAACAGTTGCATTGGCACTGGTGCGTGTGTTGCTGCCTGTCCGGAAAAAGACATTATAGGTATTGTTGATGGGAAAGCACGAACAATTAACACTTCACAATGTGTGGGACATGGTGCATGTTTTCATGCCTGTCCAACACATGCTATAACGTTAGTTATTGGTACAGAGAGTAGGGGAGTGGAACTCCCTCATGTGCAACCTACCTTTGAAACAAATGTTAAAGGCATTTATATTGCCGGTGAACTGGGTGGAATGGGTTTAATAAGAAATGCAGTTGAACAAGGACGCCAAGCTGTTGAGCATGCAGCCAGTACTCTGAATAAAAATCATAAAGCAGATTATGATATTATCATTGCCGGTGCAGGACCTGCAGGTATATCTGCTACCCTCACAGCAAAGAAGCTAGGTCTGAGGTTTTTAACACTTGAGCAGGATTCACTGGGTGGTACTGTTTTTACCTACCCAAGATCAAAGATAGTGATGACTTCAGCAATGAACTTGCCACTCTATGGTAAAGTTAAATTGAATGAAACGGGTAAATCTGAATTGCTAAGTATCTGGAATGAAGCTCTTACAAAAAATGAAGTTACGATTAGAGAAAATACTAAGGTAGAATGTATTACTCGGAAAGATGAATATTTTGAAGTTGAGACCTTACAAGGAGAAATATTTACAGCTTCAAGTATTATCCTTGCACTGGGTAGAAGAGGATCACCAAGGAAACTTGGAGTACCCGGTGAAATGCTTGAAAAAGTAGCCTATCGTTTGCTTGAACCCGAAAATATTGACAATAAGCAAGTTCTTGTTGTTGGTGGTGGTGATTCAGCTATTGAAACTGCCATTCTTCTGGCAGATCATAATAACGTTACAATTTCATACCGTGGTGATCAATTAAGTAGACTAAAGCCAAAGAATTTAGAGAAGATTAAAATGATGGTGCAATCAAATGGTGTCAGTTTACTTCTTAATACTACAGTAACTGAAATCAGACCATTAGATGTAGCGCTATTTGACAGTAAGACAAATGAAACATTAACAATAATAAATGACCTCGTTTATATTTTTGCAGGTGGAGAATTACCAACACAATTTCTATTAAAAACTGGTATCTTCATTGATAAAAAATTCGGGGAGCCGGTTCTTTCACATAAAAAGAAAAAATGACTGCTCAAAAGGCATGTTTTGTAATTGTATGCTTCTTCTTTAGTTCACTTTCATGGGGTCAGCTTTCTCCCGGTGATCTCGTTCAACAGCATGCACACCTTGAAGGAATGTCAAACTGTACTAAGTGCCATACAATTGGTGCCAAGATTTCAAATGATAAGTGCCTAACTTGTCATCAGGAAATAAAAAGCAGGATTGATAAAAAGAAGGGTTATCATTCATCCCCGAAAGTATATAAGAAAAGTTGTACAATTTGCCATAGTGATCATCATGGAAGGACCTATAAAATCATCCATTTTAACAAGGATGAATTTGATCATAATGTTACCGGTTATACTCTTCAGGGAAAACATGCTTTAAAACAGTGCAATGATTGTCATACTCAGTCTAACGTAACTGATCCTGTTTTAAAGAAAAAGAAAACCACATATCTTGGACTCAGCACAGAATGTATAACCTGTCACGAAGATTACCATCAGAAAACACTTTCAGCAAATTGCAGTTCCTGTCATAATTTCGATGCTTTCAAACCTGCATCCCGATTTAACCATGAAACTACACGCTTTCCACTTAAAGGAAAGCATGTGGATGTTGAATGCATAAAGTGCCATGCCAGAACAACAGTAAACGGTAAAAACTTTCAACAATTCAATGGAGTTAAGTTTAATAATTGCTCAAATTGCCATATTGATGTTCACAACAAACAATTTGGTCAAAAATGTTCCGATTGTCATGTTGAGCAATCGTTTAAAGTGATAAAGAAGATTGGGAACTTTGACCATGACCTTACTGATTTCAAGCTTCGCGGACAACACATTACTGTTCCGTGTAATTCATGCCATAAGGGAAATTTAACTTCCCCGGTAAAGCATACATTGTGCGCTGATTGTCATGCTGATTTTCATGAAGGTGAATTTAGACTAAAAGAAGGAGCTAAAGATTGCAGTGAATGTCATTCTGTAAACGGATTTACACCATCGTCTTTCACCGTTGAAAAACACAATAAGGGGCCTTTTAAGCTTGTTGGAGCTCACGAAAGTACCAAGTGTTCCCTGTGCCATAAAACAACCGGGAAATGGCGTTTTAGGAACATTGGAAGCAAATGTAGCGACTGCCATAACGATATTCATCGTGAGTATCTGGATACTCGTTTCTATCCCGAAGCTAATTGTCTTAAATGTCATGTCCCTGATGCCTGGAACATGATAACTTTCGATCATACTGTTACTAATTTCGAGTTAAAAGGCCAACATAAAGTACAATCATGCAGGTCATGCCACCTTAAAGGTTCTGATAACATTTCGGCAATTCGTTTTACCGGTTTACCATCTGAATGTATTCAATGTCATGAAGATGAGCATCAGGGACAATTTGAGGTAGAAAGTAAAACAGACTGCAGTAAGTGTCATTTTCCTGATAGTTGGCTAACACTACTCTTTAATCATGATAATGCCAGATTTAAACTCGATGGGAAACATCAAAATATTGCATGTATCAATTGTCACCCGGTAATTGAGTCAGGCAAACAACCATATGTTTTATATAAAACAGGAAAAATAAGATGCGCAGACTGTCATTGATCATAATTACAGCACTATTATTGACTTCAATGAAGTTGATAATATCTTCACCTCATGGTAAGGAATTCAAATTAAGCTGTGATAATTGTCATAATACCTCTGGATGGAAAATAAACCCCGACAGCATAAATTTCAATCACGATATTACTTCTATGCCCTTAACAGGTCAGCATCGTTCATTAAGTTGCCGTCAATGTCATTTATCTCTGGTTTTTGATGAAGCTCAACCAGTTTGTTCTGCTTGTCACACCGATATGCATGAGAACACAGTAGGGCAGGAGTGTGACAGGTGTCATTCAACTAATTCATGGATTGTAACAAACATTAATGAAATACATCGTAATAGTCGCTTCCCGCTATTAGGAGCGCATTCATTAGCTGATTGCCAGGATTGTCATACTTCTACACAAGGTACGGGAATAAAAGCAGGTTACTCTTTCCTGAGATTCGATCCATTAGGGGTTGAATGTTACGATTGTCATATTAAGGATTATCAAGGGGCAACTAAGCCTAATCATCAGGCGGCTGGATACTCTACCAATTGCCTTGATTGTCATTCTCTTACTGCATATTCATGGTCAGGTAAAGGTATAAATCATGACTTTTTTCCATTAGTTCAGGGCCATAAAATTGACGACTGTAGCAAATGCCACACAGGAGGTAATTTCAGCAACACTTCACCTGTTTGCAGTTCATGTCATGAAGCTGACTTTGCATCAACTACCAACCCCAATCATGTTACTGCAGGTATTCCAAATACATGTTCCGACTGTCATTCAACACTCCCCGGATGGGCACCTGCAAGTTTCCCTATTCACAATCAGTATTATACACTCAATGGAGCACATGCAGGTATAGCCGGTGAATGTGAAACATGTCATAAGGGCAATTATAACCAAACACCCAACACCTGCGCCGGTTGCCATATCTCGGATTATAACCAGACAAATAATCCCCCACATAATACGGTTGGATTTTCAACTGAATGTAACCAATGTCATAATGAAACTGCATGGGTCCCATCAACCTTTGATCATGATAATCAGTACTTCCCCATTTATTC
>JBLMZZ010000011.1:0-6476 GCA_050259095.1 Omnitrophica WOR_2 bacterium
GAACCGCCGTTATCAAAGTTCTCTGTCAGCAACACATCCTGCGCTGAGACAGAAAACGCCAGAAAAAGGCTTAGCAGCATGAGCATCAACCCATGCCACCACTTGTTTTGTAAACTTTTTAGCATAATAAAAAAGAGTAAAATTTAGATGTTCAATTAAAAAAATAAATTATGTACTCGGAAAGCTCATTTAAGGGCGAGGAATAATGTCTTTTAATAATGTTTTCTTTCTGAATTTTCTACCGGATATTGTGGGCCCTCCTTTCTGAGAATTGAATGTTAGGTTTATAAATTAAAAGGTTCATTGATTTTTTCTACATACGAAATTTTAAAGCTTCATTTACTTAGTATATTGATAATAAGTAATTTATAAATTGTCTTTAGAGACATTTATTATAATTCTTTGATGGAAACCATGAGTCTGTTCGATCAAAAAACAATTGCAGAAGCAATGTAGAGATAGGCGAGAGTAATGAAAAATACTTGATCGTGTAGTAATGATTGCGAATATACGACTTCATTACATAATAGCAAAAGAAAAACAAAAAAAAATGAACAATTTTTATTGATTTATTTTGACCATCAAAAAAAAGGCTACCCTTTTTGGACAGCCTCTTTTAGTAAAATTTTAATTGATGTATTATTTACACCAATTTTTCATCAAGAGTAATAATTGCATTTAGCAATTTTGACACAGGGCAATTTTCTTTCGCTTTCATAGCTAATTCATGGAACTGATCATCATTCATGCCGGGTATGCGACCTTCGAGCTGAAGATGAATAAATGGAATGCTTCCATTCTCAAAAGTTACTTCTGCATTGGTCTTTAAACTTTCGGCTGTAAAACCTGCTTCACTAATGTAAACTGCCAATTGCATAGTAAAGCATCCTGAATGTGCAGCACCTATTAGTTCTTCGGGATTAGTACCTTTTTCATTTTCAAACCGCATCTTAAAGCTGTAAGGAGTTTCTTTAAGTGTTCCGCTCTCGGTTGTTAATGAACCTTTTCCGTCTTTTCCACCACCCTGCCAAACGGCATGTGCATTTCTTGTAAATTTCATGATCTGATGTTTAATAATTTTAATTGATGGTTAAACCGAACTTTAACAAATTAGTTCAATTTATTTTCCATTAATATACCTGACGCATCTTACTGAATTGCCGGTTTTCATATAACCATCATCATTCAGTAAGGTACTCAAAGAGTTATGAAGGTTTCTTGCCCAGGCTCTTCCACTTCCTATTTCAGCTGAAGTCCATAGTCCATTCTTTAAACCTATATCAGAGTAACCTCCCTCAACATTGCGTGTGCCGGCAGGAATGGCATTGAATCCGTGGTCGTTAGTACCATGGTTTATTTCATTGTAATCCCAACGTGGATGAACCGTAGTAGCACAATCTCCAAATGGTGATTCTACCTGACGACACGATTTCAGCTGATTAGCTGAGTCGGCACCACCAATAGCATTCGAGAGTAATGTCCATTCTTCAATATTCGGAACATGCCAGCCATCGGGACAAAGGCCATTAGAATTAACAACTGCATAATAGTTATAAAGACCACCATAAATGTTTTTCCATTCCATATTATTGTTGTACCATGCATAAGCACCATTTGTGTTTGAAGCCCATGCTTCATTATTGTCACCAGGATAAGTGATTGATTCACCGTTACGATAGTGTGTTACTTTAAGATTGGCTGCCATCCATATGCGATTGCCAATAATGATGGTAGGATATTCATTACCATCAACGTCGCTTACAGTATTAACCGGAGGTTCGCCTCCACCGGTATTAGCTTCACTAATTCCGGGCACTATTACCCACTGATGTTCGCCGAGAAAAAGTGTATCTCCTGTAAGAGAAACCCTGAGTGTGACAAACGATTTTGTAACAGCATCTTTAGCATCCGTTGGATCACCAATGTGTTTTATTTGCAGTCCTTCACCATTATTTCCATGATGCAACACGCTATAAAGTCCTTGTGGCTCAGTATTACCGGCTGAATTTGCATACAATGCATATGGTACACTTAAAAATTGAGTAGTGCCCATAGCTATGAATCCGTCACCTGTATTTAACTCAATACCAAGAAAATAAGTTCCTTCGCCCCATGGTATCTCAGCAAAATTTCCTGTTGATGGTGTTCCTTGTCCAATTACTATATTAACTGTCCCAAGGTCATCTGTTGGTGCAAGATGTGTTTCCACATAAATTGGCAGACTGGTAGGAGAATTACGCATTATATTAAATCGGAAATTCACATTTTGATTGATGACAAGTTGGCCATTACCGTCCCTGACTGTAGCCTGATAATTAAATCCTTGTGGTGCCTGAGCCAACAAGGACATACTGCCAATAAGAAGAATAATTGTAAAGATTTTTTTCATCTGAATGGAATTTAGGTTATTGGTGTGTAATGTGGTTTTTTTCTGAATGAAATAAAAAATGAACTGCCATTAAAGAAATAGTAATGAGTCACTTACTACGCCCCATTAATGGTGTACGCTACCTTCTTTTTATAATGACCTTATAACTGTTTGATAATCCTGTAATCTCATCTGTAGCAGTTAATAAATAGAGTCCTTGCTCCCAGCTTTCAGTGTAAATCTTATCACCTGAGGAGACTCTGATTTTCTTAATAGTCTTTCCTGTGATATCTTTTACACACATGAGTACGGAATGCTGATTACTGTTTTTGCAGGTAAAGAACTCCGAAGCCGGATTAGGATAGATTTCAATGGTGTTGGCTGCCAATTCCTCAGGTGTGATTAAGACTGAGTAGTCAAGCGATGCAATAAAGCCATTTCCCAATTGATGCTGACCGCCAGTCATGGTTCCAACAACTGTTTCACCAACTGTCCATGACATTTTAGCGTTATCGCCAGATTGTGATATTGCGCCACAGGTTCCAATAACTGACTTTGAAATAGTCTGTGATACAACAACTTGCCCAAATAAAAGGCATAGAATTGTAATAACTACTTTGCTGAAGTTCATATTTACATTTTTAAATACAGGTAAAAATATATAAAAATGTACTTCTTGGCAATACTTCAGCAAAAAAATGTAGAAAGGAACTAAAGTATTTTATGAGCAATATCTTGAGATCATGGCTACGAGATCGTTTTTACTAACAGGTTTACTCAGGTAATCGTTGCACCCGGCTTCTTTTGCTTTCTCTTTGTCACCGGGCAAAGCATATGCTGTTTGGGCAATGATAGGGACTTTAGTATTGAAACGTCTGATACGTCGTGTTGCTTCAAGTCCATCCATATCAGGCATCTTAAGGTCCATCAGAATCAGTGCAATATCCTCATTTTCCCGGGCCAGGCGTATTGTTTCAACACCAGTAGTAGCATGCATAATTATGCTTGCATCTGCTTGAATTATCTTCTCAATGTATCGGTAACTTATTTCATCATCTTCAGCAACAATAACTTTAATTCCATGAGTATATGTCTTTGATCCATCATCAATTGAGTCCATTTTATTTACTCCGTTGAAGAACGGTAAATAGGGAATGCTGAATCGGAATATACTTCCTTTATATGGCTCAGATTCAACACGAATAATACCTCCAAGTGCATCAACATATGCTTTCGCTATAGCAAGACCAAGTCCTGATCCTTCATAAGACCTGGAGAAATGAGTGTCGGCCTGAATGAAACGTTCAAAGATTGCCTCTTGTCGCTCAGAAGCAATACCACGTCCACTATCTTTTACATAAAAGATCAACATTTGCTGCTCAATATAATTTCCAAACTCAATACCGCCCTGATAGGTGAATTTAATGGCATTCTTTATCAGGTTTGTAAGAATACTATCTATTTTATGTTTATCAGTGAGTATGATAGCCTGATCTCCTGCAATCTGGCCTCCGATTTTTAAATAAATACCTTTTGAATCCGTTTCACGCTTGAAGAAGTCATAATAAAACTGCATTACTGACTCAATATTGACCTGCTCAATTTTTATTTCACGTTCACCACTTTCAATTTTTGATATCTCGATTATATCGTTGATGGTAGTTAATAAACGCTGCCCGCTGATATTAACAAGTTCAATATATTCCTGACGGCTTTCCTCAGCCAGACCAGGTTCTTTGAGTAATTCCATAAATCCAAGTATACCGTTCATTGGAGTACGGATCTCATGACTCATATTGGCAAGGAAAGCCATTTTTAGTTTTTCACTTTGTTCAGCTTTTTCTTTTGCCAACAGCATACTTTCATATAACTGTTGTTGTATCTTACGATGTTGTACAGTTTCAGAAACATCTTCAATATAACCTTCAAGAAATAACACTTCGTTTCTATCATCTAATACTGGAGCTCCCCGTTCGAGTACCCATTTTAATTCTCCACTACGGGTAACGATCTCATATTCCTCCTCAAACATTGTTTTACTCATTATGGATGATTGCCAGCTTTGGTAGAGTTTTTCTCTGTATTCTTCTTTTATTATCTCATTAAAAGTAATAAAACTGTTATCAATAAATTCAGATGGTTCATACCCGGTAATTTCAACGCATCGGCCACTAAGGTAAATCATTGTCCAATCTTTGTCGTGCTTGCATTTATATACAAAACCGGGCAAATTGCTAACCATTGATGTTATTTGTCGTTTCTGCTCTTTTGCTTTCTTATAATAGATAAAGTGCAGAACTAAGACAACAACTGCAGTTACTGATGTAATTAAAATTAAAATGAGTATATTTAAAGATGCCATTAATTCTAAAATTTTGCCCTAAAATTAGTAATTACCATTTCTTTAATTACAAACTTAAAAGAAAATATAGGAATACATTTTCAATTTTAGGTTTCAATGGTTTTTGCTTAAATTGGAACACTCTTTATAACTCGAATCTTACATGCACTATCTTCTCTTTAAATCACTGACAGATAAAATATTATGTCTTTGCATGTTAACAATTCTGTCCCCATTATTAATTTTACTTATCATCTGCCTGACTATTATCTATAAAGGAAATCCCTTTTTTACTCAAGTACGTGGTGGAAAAGATGGAAGGGTGTTTAGAATTTTAAAGTTCAAAACAATGCACACTCCCCTTGAGAATTCCGATAAAGCAAAATCGGGTGTAAAACGAATAAGTTTATCGGGAAAAATACTTAGAAGAATGGGAATAGATGAACTGCCTCAATTGATTAATGTGCTAAAAGGTGAAATGAATATTGTTGGTCCCCGACCACTACCCGTTGAATATATCAAACTGTATAATAAACATCAATACCGCAGGCTGGAAATAAAACCGGGGATAACAGGCTGGTCTCAGATAAATACCACTTTTGACAATAGCTGGAATGAACGATTGGATTATGATGTTTGGTATGCCGATCACGTATGTTTTCTCATTGACTTACGCATTCTTTTGCTCACGCTTCCTTTTGTATTAAGAAGAAAAGAATACCAATCATGGCCAAAATTTACAGGAAGTAATTAATAATCAATCTGCTTGTTTTACTCTTTCCTGGTATATTTATTAATAATTTCAAGGAAAGCTTCCTTTTTTACTGGTTTTGAGATATAATCATTACATCCCGATAGGATTGCCTTTTCACGATCATTTGAGAATGCAAAAGCAGTTAATGCAATAATGGGAATACCGGTATTGAATTTTCGAATTTGACGTGTTGCCTCATAACCATCCATGGTTGGCATTTTAATATCCATAAACACTACAGAGAGAGAAGGATTTGAAATGCAGGCATCAATAGCATCCTGACCATCAGTTACCCGAATCATCTTTATACCTGTTTTTTTTATGACCGCTTTCAAGTAACTGTAACTCACTTCATCATCCTCAGCAACGAGAATAGTAATTTCATTTGACGAATCGGCATTGTTCTCAACAAGTTGTGTTTTTTCTAAGATTGTATCTTTTAAAGGCTTATAAGGAAGATCGAGAATAAATGTTGAACCTTCGTCGGGTTGTGAATGAACATTAATATTACCACCAAGCATGTTTGCATACGCTTTTGAAATAGCAAGTCCAAGACCTAAACCTTCATGATTGCGAGTAAAAGAGAAATCAGCCTGAACAAAACGATCAAAAATATTTAAAATCCTATCAGACGCAATACCTATCCCTGAGTCAGAAACTTTAAACACAAGTTTTCCATCTTCATTGCAATAGTTTAAATGAATATACCCTCTTGAAGTAAACTTAATAGCATTCTTCAACAGATTACTTAGTATAGATTCAAGTTTTTTCCGGTCAATGAACACCCTTAAACTTTCGGAAAATCCTTCAACTTTGAAGTCTAAACCCTTAGTTTCCGCCTCCGACCTAAACAGATCGTATTGATTTCTCAGGATATCGTTAATATCAACTACTGACTCTGAAATGATTATTGCACCTGTTTCAATTTTTGAGATATCTATGATGTCGTTGATTGTATTAAGGAGTCTTTCACCGCTTAAACGGACATAATTAATATACTCTTCCCTGAGATC
>JBLMZZ010000012.1:0-3719 GCA_050259095.1 Omnitrophica WOR_2 bacterium
ACCAGTACTTTTTTGATCATAAAGGATCAGTATATAGTTATAAGTCTTTAAAATTAAGCTGAATAAAACCCTTAAAAAATGACTGTTCATTAACAACATATCTCCCCTTTTGTTTGATCGGAAAGTCATTTAGTTTGCATGCTTTACCTGGAGTAAATATTTTTCAAATATTATCTAAACATTTTCTTTATTGAAAATAATAAATTATTAATTTTAATAATTCATTTAAAATTATAACTTATGAAAACAAAAATGGTACTTTTCTTTATTTTATTGGCTTTTAAATCATTTAGTCAATATTTTTCAATAACCTATCTTCCTTCTGAAACCCTTGATTGCGGAAATGAATCGTGGAAATTAGTATTTTATGATGAGTTTAATGGTTCTCAAATTAATTCTGAAAAATGGGCAACATTCTAAATGATAGTGCTCCTGTTTCTTCATGTTTGCATTGTAGGATTCATGATTTTTCAGAGAACAACATTTATTTTGATCAAAATGTCACTGTTGATCAAGGTAAATTAAAATTAATAGCAAAAAGAGAAAGTGCTCAATGGTTAGGTTATACTAAAAACTATACTTCAGGAATGGTTCAGAGTAAATCTAAATTCTTTTTAGGTAAATTTGAAATTATGGCGAAAATTCCATATGGTCAAGGCTTTTGGCCAGCCTTTTGGCTTTTCGGTGAAGATGAAAACGAAATTGATGTTTTTGAATTTGGAACAGAGAATACACATGCTGATAATACCAATTTAAGAGCTAAAATTGATGGCAATATTGAGGATTGGAAAGAGACATATAATAGTACCATTGATTTTTCAGCTGGATTTAATAAATACACTCTTGAATGGGAGCAATTTGAAATCATTTACAAAGTTAATGACATAGTAATACGAAGAATACCAAGATATGCTACTTTAATGCAGAACTATCTGTATTGTGGAAGTCAAATAAGCGAAGGAACCTATCTTTATAACATTTTAATGCCTGACTATCCTCTTAATGTAATCTTGAATTTAGCGGTTAGTAGTTCTACAACTGGTTATGGTGATGAACCACTGCCAACCACCACATTCCCAAATGAGTATTTAATTGATTATATTAGAATTTATCAAAAGATTCCAAATAGTGGTTATCAAGATTTATGTGCAGGTAGAGGTATCAGTGGACCAAATGTCATATGTTCTGGTTCTAAAACATATACATTTACAGGAGAAAGTTCAAATTTGGTGTGGTCAGTTAGTCCAAATTTGGTTATTGATAATCAAAGTGCTAAAACTATAACAGTACATCCACTAAATACCTCAGTCAATGCTGCTGCATGGATCAAGTCATCAGATGATATACCGTGCACACAATCAGGATACACTAAAAATATATGGATAGGCAGACCAACTTTGCCAATAGTAGGAGATATAGAATTAATAGTTCGTCAAAATGGGTTTGCTCATCTCAATTATCCATCAGGAACTGTTTCATCGGTAGTGTGGTCCAAAAGTGGTGACCTCACTAGTATAAGTGGTACATTAACTGACGCAATTTATAAAGCTGGAGCCTCTGCAGGAATAGGATATGTATATGCAAACGTTTCAAACACTTGCGCTACTATTCGTCAGGAAATGGAAGTTTATGTTGCTAACGTTAAATTTAATTTATATCCTAATCCTTGTTCTGAGTATGTCATGATCGATATATTTGATGAAGAATTAAAAGATGAAATGGATCTAAGATGCATAATTTATGATCTAAACCATAATCCTATATTAGAAAAAAATGTTATCTTTGGAACAAATAAGTTACCAATTACTAATTATAAAGGTTTGAGTTATTTAACTATCACAAAAGGTAAAGATTTGCTTTTCTCAACAAGTCTCATTGTGAATTAGGATAGTCGTTTATTGGTTATAATATGATTGAAATGTATATCCTTGTTGCTTTTATTCTCTTTTTTATTTTCTCAATCATATTTATATTTGTAAGACTATTAAAGAAACGCGATAATCAGCTATTGCCTCTTATTATTTTTTTAGGGTTGATATTGCGATGTTACACTGCTTCAGATCGGTATCTGCATACTTGGGATGAAAAATTTCATGCTGTAGTTTCAAAAAATATTATTAAGCATCCTTTAGAACCAATGCTGTATCAAAACCCAGTTTTGCCATATAACCCTGAAAATTGGGTTGAAAATCATGTATGGTTGGAGAAGGGTCCAATTCCACTATTTTTGATATCATTGTCTCTCAGAGTTTTTGGAATTAACGAGTATGCTGTTAGATTACCTTCTTTACTTCTTTCACTATTAGCGATATATTTAACATTCCTTATTGGTCAAAGATTATTTAACAAAAGAATAGCTTTATTGGCAGCTTTTTTTCATTCCATAAATGGGTTGATAATTGAAGTTGGAGCTGGAAGAGTGTCGTCTGACCATGTTGAAACTCTTTATATTGTCCTTGTTGAAGTAATCTTTTTATTGATTATAATTTCTCACAACAACAAAAAAAATTTACTATACCCCCTATTAATAGGGGGTTTTTCAGGATTAGCCTTTCTAACAAAGTGGACGCCTGTTCTAATGATTTTTCCTATATGGATTATATTAGAATTTTTCTTTAAGACAAAAAAAACAGGCCGTATAATCCTTCACACTAGCATTGCAATCTTAACTTTCCTTGTATTTTCTGCACCTTGGGTGGTCTATATTCTAATGAAATTCCCTGTTGAAGCAAAGCACGTACTTTTAAAATTTGTCCTAGCTTTTAATCAGTCTGTTGAACTTCATAAAGGGCCATTTTATTATTACTTCCTGAATGTCACAATGGTATTTGGTGAACTTATCTGGCTACCGCTAATTATCGGAATTACTAATTCTATAAGAAAAAATGACTGGAGATTAACTTTATTGAGTTTGTGGTGGCTAATTCCATTTGTTTTCTTCTCATTCGCTGCAACAAAGAGACATACGTATCTTTTAATAGCTGCACCTGCAATATTTTTGTTACTTTCATATACAATTTTTTATATCGCTAAATTATATTATTCAAGAAATAAAATACTTACAAGTATAATAATTAGTCTCTTGGTTTTGCTTCCAATAAGATATTGCATTGAGAGAGTTAAACCATTTAAAAATAACTTTAGTGAACCTACTTGGGTTAATGATATAAAATCACTTAAAGGGAAGTATCCTGAAAATACTGTCTTCTTTAATTGTGAACATGCCATAGAAGGTATGTTTTATACTGACTATGTTTTTTACACCCGTTATCCAACTAAGTCTGAAGAAGATGATTTAGCAAAAAGAGGATATAAGATTGTTATATATTAAATTACCCACCACCAAAATCTGTCTATTACTTGTTTTCTGTAGACAGTAAAATTCTTTTTCACTACTTTACAGATGACAAAGTTCTACAAGAAGGAATAACTGTTACTGAAATTAATTTGTTTATTTTTATCATCATGCAACTATTAAAGTAATGACACGTCTTATCAACGATTCGCTTATAACAAGCTTCCGGGTTACGAATGGATGAAGACAAACTGTTGAAAGAATGCCTTTCCGGCAACACCCGAGCCCAGAAGCTGCTTTACGAAAGGTTTGCCTCGAAAATGTTCGGGGTATGCTTGCGTTATGCAGCGAATCAAAGCATGGCTGAAGATTTTCTGCAGGAAGGTTTCATACGGGTTTTTATGAAACTTGGCAGTTTCAGATC
>JBLMZZ010000013.1:0-21027 GCA_050259095.1 Omnitrophica WOR_2 bacterium
AACCTGATTGAATCTTCAATTAACAAAATAGCCTGAACGCCAACAGTCTTTATATCGTACTCTGCATTCATTTGATCTTCAATTAGCTTAATAATTGCGAGCAATAAATCAGCATTGCCAAGCCAACAAAAGACATAATTAATACTTGAAAGATCTTCATTCGCAATTGTGAGGGTCACTTCACGCGAAAATGAAGTAAGAACTACCAGTGGAATATTTGTGTACTGTTTCTTAATTCTTCTGGCAACATCAAATGTCTCACTTTTCCCCATGCTCAACATGGTAATTATAAGGTCGATGTTCTCTGTTTGCAATACTTTCATTGCCTCCTCTTCAGTAGTAACCTGGATGAATTGGGGTGGATATCTCAAACTTAGAGCGACATATTCATTGAATATCTGCTCATCTATTCTTCCATCTCCCTCAAGTATAAAAGAGTCATAATTGCTCGCCACAAGCAGGATTTTATAAATCCGTTTGCGCATAAGGCTGTGAAAGGCGGTATCATCAAAATAGAACTTTGAAAGTAAGGCATAAGGGGAAACCTTCATAAACAGTATAGTTTCTTACAAATTTAGCAATAACATTATGTTTGAACAAACAAACTTGACTGTATAAACCTATTTAGAACATTTTTGTAAATTATTTTTAGTTTAAACTTTAAACCTTAATCTTTGTACTCTATTAACTATAATGGTTAACTCTTTAAATTTGATCTTTATTATCTGATTATAGATGAAATACAATTTCGACGAAATAATTGATCGTAGCAACACTGCAAGTGTTAAATACGATTTACGGCAGATGTTTTTTGGCACAGAGGATATTATTCCAATGTGGGTAGCTGATATGGACTTCAAGACTCCTCCTTTTATTATAGATGCTATCAAAAATCGTTTAGAGCATCCGGTATTAGGCTATTCTATTCGAACTCCGGAATATCATGATGCCATACGTGAATGGGTTAAAAGAAGGCATGATTGGGATATTCAAAATGAATGGATTTGCTTTTCACCTGGAATAGTACCTGCCCTGAATATGTCGGTGTTAGCATTTACCAAACCTGGTGATAGTATAGTAGTTCAACCACCTGTTTATTTCCCTTTTTTCTCTGCAGTTGAAAAGAATGATCGTGTTCTTCTGCAAAATCCTTTAATATTAGAGAATGGCAGATATAGAATGGATTTTGAGGATCTTGAGAAGCATTGTAAGAATGGTGCATCAATGATCATTATCAGTAATCCTCATAATCCCGGAGGTAATGCGTGGAATTCATCAGAATTAAGAGAATTGGCTGCTATTTGCTTAAAATACAATGTGCTGATGGTATCAGATGAGATTCATGCCGACCTTGTTAATATTGGATTTAAACACACCATTCTGGCATCACTTAGTGAGGATATTGCTGCAATGACTATCACTATGACCGCTCCAAGCAAAACATTCAACATGGCCGCATTATCAACTGCATCTGTTATTATTTCAAACAACCAGTTGAGGAAGGTTTACAACAATCTGGTTCAGAATCTTCACATAGATATGGGTAATGTTTTTGGGAATGTTGCTTCAATTGCAGCTTATTGTTTTGGGGATGAATGGCTTAATCAGTTACTCGTCTATTTGAAAGAGAATATTGACATACTTGAAAAATATCTCATCGAAAGAATACCACAGATTAAGATGATTCGTCCGGAAGCTACTTATATGGCTTGGCTTGATTGTAGTGGATTAAATATGGATGATAAGTCACTCAATGAGTTTATGATTAAAAAGGCTCATCTGGGGTTAAATCCCGGAATACAATTTGGAAAAGGAGGTAATCAGTTTATGCGCATTAATCTTGCTTGTCCCAGATCAACGCTCATAAAAGCGCTGCAACAATTAGAGAGTGCTATTATTGAGGCTTGATCTCAGCAATAAAAGCACAATAATTCTTACCATATTTTTTTGCACATTTTGGGCAAGTGGTGTACCACATATAAATTTTACCCGAAGTAAGCCCTTTTTGTTCCAGAGTTTGATTAAAATCTTTAGCCCACTTCTCTGTGTCCTTAAACGGCCCTTCATAAACTTTGCTATAAAAATTTCCGCTAATAGTAACATTTTCTGCATCAGGAACATCTCTATCAACTTCCAAATAAAGATCCATATTCCATTTGCTGGTATGATCAGATAAGCAGAGCCAATTAGGAACATCAGCTCCTGCTGCTTCAACTTTTTTATTTAACCGCCGCATTGCCTTTCCGAAATTCAAAGGCATATAGAAGAATGTGTTTACTCTGTCATGAATGAATTGCTTCCTTTCCCACATGTGCATTTTATCTTCCCAGGGATCAGGATCAAATGGAGGGCAGCATACAGCTTCGTCAACTTTCTTTTTTTCTTCGTAAGTTTCTGTTTCCATGACTTTAGATTTTGTTGTTACAAAATTAACAACAATCTAGTGAAATTTCAAGAAAGTAGGCTTATTTCTGCAAGCATAAATCATTTAAATCTTCAATATCACCGTTAAATACATTAAGGTCGACAGGTTTGTCTATTCCATTAATAATAGCACAATCAGTATGTTGCCAAAAAATCCATTCCCTGTGTTGCATCTTCGGTTTTTCCTCGTAATAATGGGCAATCCAAAGAGGATAATCTTCAAAATCATCCTTTAAATACTTGTCGTAAAACACAGGGTTTGTATAAATAATAGGTTTTACCCCATAATGTTCTTCTATTGCATCACACCACTCAAGAGCTCCCTTTACGATATCTTGTTTTGATTTTCCTTTTGATAATTCTATGTCAAGTACAGGTGGAAGATCTCCTTCTGATAGCTTGACTTCATGTATAAAGTTATCTGCTTGTTTCTTAGCATCTCTTGTTGGATAGTAATAATGGTAAGCGCCTCTTATTAGTCCGGCTTCCTTGCTTTTCTTCCAATTACTTTGATAATGAAGATCTTGTCGGGTAATTCCTTCAGTAGCCTTGATGAATGCAAATTTTATGCAATTACCATTTACATTAATAGTTGCAATATTTTCCCAGTCTACTTCTTTTTGATGATGTGATATATCAATCCCATGAATATTGTATCCTTTTGGTAAAACGACGCCAAAAACAGCAAGATTATCCCTTTGCATTGCCTCAGTGTAAAACCCGTATTTAATCAGGAATCTAACTTTACTGTAGACTGTTGGTGTAAGAATAAAGAGAACAAGTATAAAAAGTCCTGCCAATAGCAGTTTTTTATAGGAGAGTTTCTTTTTAGACTTTTTCTTTTTCTTAGTTACTGACACTGTATCAGTTATGGTATGCAAATTCATCTTTTTATTACAGATTCAGTCATTGTTAATTACTCGGCACATCAAATTCTATTATTAATGCTTGCCTTGGTTCCAAAAGTATTGTATCCCTGAAAGTAAAAGGCTTATCGCTAAGTACATTTCTGCCATGTATTACTCCATTTAAATCTTCACTAAATCTGGAAGTCTCAACCGGCTGAGCATTAGCATTGTTATTCAGTAGTACCATTACTTTATGATTATCTTTTATTCTAAAGTACACATAAACATCATTCTCAGGTATGTAATGTTTTAAAGTGCCTGTTGTAACAGCCTCATTTGTTGATCTCCATTTTAGGAGTGTCTGCATGAAATTAAATGCTTCTTTTTGGCTCGCATTTCTTCCTTCCGCAGTAAATAAATTAAGAGAATCACCATTCCATCCACCAGGAAAATCTTTTCTTATTTCCCCATCACTTTTATAATTATCACTTCTCATTAGTATCTCTGTCCCATATAATATTTCAGGGATTCCACGTGTAGTTAGCAAAAAAGTCATTGCAAGTTTGTAGGCATCAAAATCACCTTTTAATGTTGAGAATACCCTGTTTAAATCATGATTATCAGCAAAGATCAGGTTGTAGGCGGGATTTGCATAAAGGAAATCCTGTGCAAGTACATAGTAAATGCTTTTTACTCCCTGATTCATACCTTCGGCTATATTAAATGATTTACCAATTGCACTGTAAAGAGGGAAATCAGTAACACTTGGTATGTTGGAATTGTACCCATTACTAACTTTTGAATCTTTTTGGTAATAGGCGGTCATACTTTCATGAGGTAACCAAGCTTCACCAACAATATTGAAATCCGGATACTCTTTAAAGATGCGACGACCCCATTCTGACATAAATTCTTTATTTGGATATGGTTGTGTATCCATCCTAATGCCATCAATTCCTGAGTATTCAATCCACCAAATACTATTTTGTATTAAGTAATTACTTACAAAGGGATTCGTTTGATCAAGATCGGGCATATTAGTATCAAACCAGCCATTTGTCATCAGGTTCCTGTCATATTCTGATGCATGCGGATCAGAAAGAGATTCAGCCTTAAAGTTTGATCTGGTGAATTTAGGGAATTCATGTATCCAGCTTTTCATCGGCAGGTCATTGATAAACCAGTGGTTTATTCCACAATGGTTGAATATCATATCCATAATTATTTTAAGCCCTTGCTGATGTGCTGCACTAACGAGTTTTATATAATCATCGTTGCTTCCAAAGCGTGGATCAATCTTATAAAAGTCTGTTATCGCATATCCATGATAAGAATAGGCCTTATTATTATTTTCAAGTAAGGGATTGATCCATACTGCTGTAATCCCTAAATCTTTAATATAATCCAGGTGATTTATAATGCCTCTAATATCACCTCCATGTCTTCCTGATGGATTTAACCTGTCAGCTTTTTCCAACATTCCTTCAATATTATCATTGGAAGGATCAGCGTTTGCAAAGCGATCAGGCATGAGAAGGTAAACAACATCCGATGGATTAAATCCTTTTCTCTGGGCTGAACCCCCATGCCGCTTTTTTAATTCATAAGAATAGGTGTACTTTATTTTCCCTTCTTCTTTAAATGATATATCAAAGGCGCCCGGTTTTACTTTTTTATCAAGAACCAGATCTACAAATAGATATGAAGGATTTTCAGCTTTTTGGATTTTTGCAACTTTAACTCCCGGATAATTGACAGATACCTGTGTTGAGTTTATCCCACTTGCATATACTAAAAGCTGAAGAGTATTATCATTCATTCCTGCCCACCAGAATGGAGGTTCTACTTTTATTGATGGAGTTTCGGCAAAAACAGTTACTGAAAAGGTTAGTAGCACGATTAATGCAACAAGTCCATTGCTTCTTTTGAAATTGATAGAACTCATAGTAAACGCTATTAATCAGGGATATGAATGGAATAAAATCGCTATTGCAAAGTACATTTATTTGCTTTTTAAACAATGCTCAAATTTAAGTAAAAAGGAAAGCCGGGAGTGGTAATAGAAAATGAACAATGTTAAATTAACCTGCGCAATTTAAATTTAATTGTCATTTGTACACCTTCGCGACTGATAACTAAAATTATAGGGTTGCCGGGATGTCTGCTTAACATTGCATTTAATTCACCCAATGACAATGCAAAGGCTGCCTTTCCATTAATGCTTATCAAAACGTCATCGGGAATTACCCCTGCATGAAATGCCGGGGAATCATAGATTACTTCACTTACTTTAAAAATATTAAAGCCGGTACTGATGGCTTCAAAAATAATACCACTCATATTGTAATCAAACGGGTTGTTGAATTTATGCCCTTGTTCCAAAATCAATCTACTATGAGGATAATCAAAAGTTACCCTAAATCTTGACAGAGCACCTGAGCCAATGGTGCCATCTCTGAAATTCCTGCTGCTTGCATTTCCTGAAATATATTCAGATGATAGTGAGGTAATGATATTATCGAGCCTGTGGTTACCAATCATAAACCACCCTGATCTAACAAATTCACCTGATATATCGCCTCCCAGCCCTCTACCAATTGTTGTTTTAAGAGACTTAAGTGGTTTATAACTATCAGTAGAGTCAGTTTCAAGTAGTAAAGGATGGTTGGCTCCTGAATCAATCATTAACCATAAATCGCGTATCTCTTTTGTGTCAAGTTCAACACGTGCAGTCATATAAGGACGACCTCGCAATATATTAAGAGGTATTATATCTGATTTTGGAGGAGGACTATATTTTTCAGGCCTTATGAGTGTTAGGTTATTTTTATCATAATTAATGCTCACTATAAGGTTTCTAAATTTCTCCAATCCAATCAATCCGTGAACCTTGGCTCCAATAAATGCATCAAGTGAAAACATATCCTCTTGTAAGAGAATGGCATTAGATGAAAGAGGCTCTAATCCGCCAAAATTGAACTTAAGCACCGGGGTTATACAAGCTTGAAGAGTTACTGTTTGACCGGGAGCTGTTAATTTAAATGAACGAATACAAGAAGGTTCAAGCTCAGTAACCAATTCTCTGTCGGTTAATATAATTCCCTCAATACCACTATCAAGTATCAGGCGTATAGGTATTGAGTCAAGCAGTGTCATTTTAATTACAACGATGTTGTCGTAGTTTTCAAAATCTACCGACATCCTGTTTCTTCCCTGTGGTAAATTAAATAGATTAACCTGCCCAAAAAGTTGAAGGCTTATAAACATTAAAATAATTGTAAACTTTCTTGCCAACATGCCTGATGATATTAATCAGCAAAATTTTTATAAACTTACAAACTTCAACACATTCGTTTGTCTCATTTTATACGAAGATAAAAAACAAATGGAACCGTATTATCATCGTTTTTAAAATTAAATTTGCATAAAATGCCTTAGTTAAGAAAGAAAAATAGAAAGCGCTATGGATAAGGTCGTTATAGAAAAGATTTCCGAAGAATGGAATAAGCTTTATTCTCCGGATCAACAAGATAAATTGAATGATTTTTTGGAATTAGTTGAAAAAGCGAAGCGGAATTTTAATTTAAAAGAGCAACCTGAAGGTTGGTATAAAGATGCGGTTGTTTATTCACTCTATGTTGATTTATTTAATCAAACATTTGATGGTTTGATTGAAAAACTTGATCATCTTCATGATCTCGGTGTTACGTGTTTGTGGCTCTTACCCATTCTTGATTCACCAATGCGTGATGCTGGCTTTGATATCCGTGATTATAGAAATATCAGATCAGAACTTTTAGGATTAAGTCCTGAAACACAAGAAGAAGTTAAGCAGGCAGAATTTAGAAAGTTCTTACAGAAAGCACATGATCATGGTATTAGAGTGATCTTTGATATTGCAATGAATCATACGAGTGAAGAACATCCATGGTTTGTTGAATCGAGAAAAGGCCCTGATAATCCTTACCGTAATTATTATATCTGGGAACGTGATACTAATAAATATAAAGAAACCCGTCTCCTCTTTAAAGGAATGGTGCCTAGTAACTGGGAGAAATCGGGTGACTGGTATTTCTTTCACCGCTTCTTTGAATTTCAGCCCGACTTAAACTATAGCAATCCTGTAGTTTTGACTGAAATTGTTAAAATTCTACTGTTTTGGCTCAATCAGGGTCTTGATGGTTTTAGAGCTGATGCTATTCCTTATATCTGGAAAGAAGATGGAACAGATTGTGAGAACTTACCTCAAACTCATTACATACTGAAGATATTCAGGGCAGTTCTTGATTATATCAGACCTAATACACTACTTCTTGCCGAGGCATGTCAACCCCCTAAAGAAGTGGTAAAATACTTTGGCAATAACGATGAATGCCATGCAGGTTATCACTTTCCGCTCATGCCAATGATTTTTAAAGCAATGGCAGTGGAAGAGCCTCAACCAATAAAGGAAGTTCTTTCACCTTCAATAACTCCTGCGATCGATAAAAATAACCAGTGGTTTATTTTCTTGAGATTGCACGATGAACTTACACTTGAAATGGTGACACCTGAAGACAGGAAGATAATCCACTCTTATTATTGCATGAAACCGGCATGGGACTTTAGAGTAGGTGAGGGTATATCAGCCAGACTAGCTGAATTGCTAAAGCGAGATCCACGTAAAATTGCAATGGCTTACAGTATAATGCTAACACTGCCCGGCACCCCAATTATTTATTATGGTGATGAGTTTGCTCGTTTGAATGATGAAGAGTTTTTTGAATCCTATAAGTTAAAAACAGGTAAAAGTGATTCGAGATATCTGGTAAGAGGATTTTTAAACTGGGATTATATTAATGATCAATTAAAATCTCCCGATTCTCTAACCTCCAAGGTTTACGGTGCAATTAGGAAACAGTTAATGATTAGATCTCAAAATCCAGCTTTTAGCAGGGGAGAAATTACCTGGTTAACTCCTGATTCAGACAAAAAAAATCACTTGTTGGCATATAAAAGAACTTATGGTGAAAATGTAATTACTGTGATCAATAATCTTTCGGCACAGGAGGTTGTTATAAATAATAGCACGTTTAATAACAATAAGCAATTGCTTGACTTACATACCGGCTCATCAGTTACTTTTCCACTGGTATTAGGCCCTTATGGTTATGTTTGGATGCGTTGACAATACATATATTCTGCTTAAATGTTATTGATAAACCAATATTCACAAAATTTAAATAAATGAACGCTGTAACAAAGACAAATTTCAAATTTCCGGCTCAGACGAATTTATATGTTGGCAAGGTACGCGATGTATATCATATTAAAGATGAACTTCTTATTATGGTAACTACCGACCGTATTTCGGCATTTGATGTCGTATTGCCAAAGGGAATTCCTTACAAAGGACAGGTACTAAATCAGATAGCTTCAAAGTTTTTGGATGATACTGCAGATATCATACCTAACTGGAAGATTGCTACTCCCGATCCAATGGTTACAGTTGGACATCTGTGTGATCCTTTCAAAGTTGAGATGGTTATCAGAGGATACCTGTCGGGGCATGCATGGCGTGAGTATAAAAGTGGGAAAAGAACTCTTTGCGGTATTGCAATGCCTGAAGGAATGAAGGAGAATGATAAATTCCCACAGCCAATTATCACTCCAACAACTAAAGCAATGGTTGGTCATGATGAAGATATTTCACGTGAAGAGATTATTTCATCAGGTTTGGTTGAAGAAGCTGATTATATTAAGCTTGAAGATTATACCCGTAAGATTTTCCAGAGAGGTACTGAAATTGCAGCCAAAATGGGTCTTATTCTGGTCGATACCAAGTATGAGTTTGGTAAAGATGGTAGTGATATATATTTAATAGATGAAATTCATACTCCCGATTCATCTCGTTACTTTTATCTTGAAGGATACGAAGAACGCCAGAGAAAAGGTGAACCTCAGAAACAACTTTCAAAAGAATTTGTAAGAGAATGGCTTATTGCCAATAATTTCCAGGGAAAAGAAGGACAAACAGTTCCTGAAATGTCAAATGAATTTGTAACTCAGGTATCTGAACGTTACATTGAACTCTATGAAAGTATTACCGGAAGTAAATTTGAAAGAGCCGACATTTCAAATGTAATTCAACGTGTTGAAGCCAATATAATGAACTTTTTAACAGCATATTACCGTTAATACTTCAACTACTTATTATAAGAGGCTGTTTCGAAAGAGATGGCCTTCTTTTATTTAGACATATATGCTATGGAGAATCCTTTAGGAACTCTTTTAGATCGATTAAGGTCAGGTTTACTTCAACTATACTTCACCTATATTGCGCGTTTATTGCCCCTATACTCAGCTGAGGTAAGCGTATAGTATAGGGGCAGTATAGTTGAAGTATAGTTGATCTTAATCAATCCTTAATCGATCCTTAATGAATCCTAATGAAATTTGGAATAAGATCAATTATCGTTCCTCTTCAGGCAAATACCCGTTGTTTTATCATTGTTAAATTTGAAATTTTCAGAAAACATTTTTATACCTTAGCTAAAATTCTTAGATCATGAAAAAGCTTGATTTAAACTTTCAACTTACTCACTTCAATTTTAACCTTAAGAAACTGATTGTACCAATTTGCATGATTGGATTGATTTCTATTTCAGTTTCTTGCATCAAGAGAAAGGGAACTAAGCTTACTGAAAGAATTCAGTATGATGTTACAATCACATCTCCTGAAAAGGATCTCGAGTGGTGGGTTCAAAACCTCGAAAGTAATAAACGAGAAACACTTGTACGAACTATTACATCCGCTGCTGTGTCGGGCAAACATAAAGTGTATGATGTGATGACGAATAAAGAGCTTACAACAAAGGATATTGAAGAAAGAACTAAACGCAGACAGCTTATAACATTGCAAAGGGAGTATGCACCATACGAAGATTATGATACTTTGGTTGTTAACAATATTGAGCTGTCTGATATTTCCAAAATCAGATTCCTTGAAGAGTGGTATTTGAATGAAGAGACCGGTCTTGTTACTAAAAATGTTATAGCAATTTGTCCAATGCTTGAAAGTTATACTGAGAGTGGAGAACTAAGAGGCTATCTTCCTTTATATTGGGTTTCATTCGTGAAAAAATTCCCTTTGGCAGCTGAATGATGGAAAGAAGATCATATTAGCTTACCTTATCTCATTTCTAATTTCTTACTATCTGGTTCACTTTAAGTTGATACCTTAATTTTATTACTTTTGCACCCTTAAAAATCAATCATGGAATATCAGTTTCATACATTGTCAAACGGTATAAGGATAGTGCATCGCCAAACAGATTCGTTAGTGGCTCATCTTGCCGTTATGATCAATACTGGTACTCGTGATGAAGAATCCAATGAAGCAGGTTTGGCACACTTTATTGAGCACATGATTTTTAAAGGTACAAATAAGCGTAAATTGCACCATGTGCTTGGTTATCTTGAAAATATCGGGGCCGATTTAAATGCATATACAACTAAAGAAGAAACTTGCATTCATGCATCATTTACTGGCAAGTACTATCAACGAGCTTTTGACCTTTTTGCCGATATTCTAACAAACTCTACTTTCCCTGAAAAGGAAATAGTGAAGGAAAAAGATGTGGTTATTGATGAAATAAATGGATATAAGGATACCCCTTCTGAGTTAATCTTTGACGAGTTTGAGGAAATAATATTTAAAGATCACCCTCTTGGAAAACCGATACTTGCTACTCCCTCAGTAGTAAGGAAAATTACAAGAAAAAAAATTATAGCTTTTATTGCAAAGCACTACAATACCGATCAAATTGTAATCAGTTCAGTCGGCAATATAACCTTTAAAAAGTTAGTGCATCTTGCTGAATACTATTTTGGTGTAATCCCTGCAAATCTCAGGACGAAGCAAAGAATCACCTTTTCAAATTACGAAAAAAGAGATGTGATGATTAAAAAGGGTGGATTCCAAACTCATTGCATCATTGGGTCTCCATCATTCAGCTATGCTGATCAAAGAAGAACCACACTGGCTCTGCTTACAAATATGCTTGGTGGTCCTGCAATGAATTCTAGGTTAAGCATGGCTCTCAGAGAGAAAAGTGGCATTTCATATAATATTGAATCGGTTTATACGCCTTACTGTGATACCGGTTCATTTATGATATATCTTGGTATTGATAATGGTTCGCTCGAGAAAGCACTACATTTGGCAAATAAGGAACTTGAAAAATTCAGGCAAAAAAAACTTGGTACTCTGCAACTGCATGTTGCAAAGCAGCAGTTTGCGGGCCAGTTAGCTATTTCATTTGAATCAAATCTTAATGATGCCCTTTCAATGGCAAAAAGTGTGTTGGTTTATGATGCAGTTGATACTGCCGAAATGCTGATTAGTAAAATACTAAATGTTACTTCACAAGAACTACAGGATGTTGCTAATGAAATCCTGGATCCTAAATATATGAGTAGCCTAATCTACCTGAACAGGAAGTAGGTTTCAAAGGTTAATATTGTTTTCACTTAAAACTTTTAAAGGATGTCGGAACTATTCGAGAAACAGCAGTATGCTACCACTAATCGTGAATATGAACAGTATGCAATTCAGTATACTGATCCTGATGATGAGTTGATGGTTGAACTTGTTCGAAGAACGCATCTCTCATTTACTACTGCATCAATGCTTTCAGGTGTTCTGCAGGGTAGATTACTTAAGATGATATGTGCAATGCTTAATGCAGAAACTGTTCTTGAAATAGGTACCTATACAGGTTATTCATCAATATACATGGCAAGAGGAATGGCTGATCATGGTATCCTTCATACTATCGATAATAATCAGGAAGTAGCTGACATTGTGGAGGAATTTGTAAATCGCGCTGATTTGAACGAAAAAATTAAAGCATATCAGGGTAATGCCTTAGAAGTTATTCCATCTGTTATTTTTCCTGCTTTAACTAAACCACTTGATATGGTGTTTATTGATGCCGATAAAGAGAATTATATTGCATACTATGAACTCTGCATTGAAAAAGTAAGAAAAGGAGGTTTCCTTCTGGTCGACAATACTTTATGGTATGGAAGAGTCTTTGATGAGTCAGCTTATAATGACAAAGAAACCAAAGGCATTATTGCTTTTAATAACCACATCAAGCAAGATAACAGGGTTGAGAAATTGCTTCTACCCATCAGAGATGGTTTAATGATTCTGAGAAAAATTTAATTGATTGTTAGAATTGATTAGTTCCCAATCCTGTAATCGTACTTAACAAGGTTTAGCTCCTCATTTGCTTTAACAATCTTTTTCTTGAGATCCTGCTTAAATGACATCAGTTTATCGTGCAGAGTTTTATCCTCAACTGCCAGTATTTGAACCGCCAGAATACCTGCATTACGTGCTCCATTGATGGCTACTGTTGCAACAGGAATTCCCGGAGGCATCTGAACCATAGCAAGAAGAGAGTCAAGACCTTCGAGAGAAGCTTTGATTGGAACTCCAATTACAGGCAGTGGTGTCATAGCTGCTATAACACCTGCAAGATGAGCAGCCATACCGGCACCTGCAATAATAACCCTTATGCCTTTGTCGTAAGCTTCTTTGCTAAACTTCTCAACTTCATCGGGCGTTCTGTGTGCCGACAATGCATTGATCTCAAAAGGGATCATAAAATCATTCAGTATCTCTGCGGCTTCTTTCATAACAGGCAGATCAGAAGTGCTGCCCATAATAATACTTACTTTAGGTGTCATAGCATGATATTTAACATTGCAAACATAAACATTTTACCCACATGTTTTGTTGAGTACCCCTAATTTAATATAATGACTCAGGTTCTCTTACTTCATTCTAATTTTGATAACTTTGTGCAATCAAACCAAGTACAAATGGAGCGTACTATACGTGTGAAAGACAAGGATTTCAGTATTTTTATAAAAGCTGATGAAATTGAATCTGCTGTAAAGAAACTGGCTGATCAAATAAATATTGATGCAAAGGATGAGAATCCTATCTTTTTGGTAATACTTAATGGTGCCTTCATGTTCGCTGCTGATCTTCTAAAAAAAGTTAACATCAACTGTAGTGTTTCTTTTGTGAAACTCGCCTCTTATTCGGGTACACAAAGTTCTAACGTGGTGAAAGAAATAATTGGACTAACTGAAAATATTGAAGGGCGGTCAGTTATTGTTGTTGAAGATATAATTGATACAGGAAAGACACTAGAGGTATTGCTCAATAAACTAAAAGATCTTGGAGTAGGGAAAGTAAGATTAGCTGCATTATTGCATAAGCCTGATGCCTTTTTAAGTAGTTACTCAATTGATTATGTTGGAATAAATATTCCAAATGAATTTATAGTTGGGTATGGCCTTGATTATGATGGTTATGCAAGAAACTTTCCTGATATCTATAAAATAGTGGAATGAATAAATCCTTCCATAAAAGATTAATATAAAGCCTGCTATATGCTCAATATTGCACTTTTTGGCCCTCCGGGTGCCGGTAAAGGAACACAATCAGCATTGCTGATTGAGAAGTATAAACTTACATACATCTCCACAGGCGATTTATTGCGTCAGGAAATTAGTGAGGATTCAGAACTTGGTAAAAAAGCCAGTGAAATTATAAACCGGGGCCAGTTAGTGTCGGATGAGATGATTGTGGAACTCATTGAAAAGAGAATTATAATGAGTGCTGCCAATAATGGAATACTATTCGACGGTTTCCCACGTACTCTTGTGCAAGCTTATATTCTCGAAGGTCTTTTACTAAAACTGAATACTTCACTTGCATGCATGCTCAGTCTTGAAGTGCCACGTGAAGAACTTATTACCCGTCTATTGGAACGCGGTAAGTCATCAGGTAGAAGCGATGATACTGCTGATGTTATTGACTTTAGACTGGAGGAATACGAGAATAAAACAAAACCTGTAATAGAGTTTTATCAGTTTCGTGATAAATATATTCCTATTAATGGCGTTGGACCAATACCTGAAATTTTCAAGAGATTGACTGAATCAATTGACAAAACGCTTCAGAATGTATGGTTCAATCTTGTAATTACCGGAGCACCAGGATCGGGCAAAGGAACACAAGGCAGATTGCTTGCTGAGAAATATAATCTGTATTATATTTCAACAGGCTCTTTATTGAGAAGAGAGGTAAAAGCTAAATCTGAAATTGGTCAGATAGTACAAAGTGTCATGGATAAGGGAGATCTTGTTTCTGATGAGATCGTTATCAAATTAATTGAACGCGAAATCAAACAACATAATAGTGTTAGAGGTTTTGTTTTCAAGGGTTTCCCTCGTACTGTGGTGCAAGCATATATTCTTGATGGACTGTTAAGAAGGTTAGATTCAACTGTTTCATACTGTATTGAATTAAATGCATCAACACTGGAGTCAATCAAGCGTTTAAGCAAGAGGGCTAAAACACCTAATGCCCGTAAGTATGATATGAATACAGATCTTATCATTCACCGACTTGAGGAATATCATGAGAAGACTGTTGCAGTAGGAAGTTTTTATGACAAACAGAATAAATTTGCTACAGTAGATGCTTCGGGTGAAGAATCTGTGATTTTTGAACGGTTGAGTGATAAAGTAGAGAAAGCAATGCGCATTTTGAGATAAAATGCTTACATGAATAAGTAGAAATGATTACTAAAAACTAATAATGGCTTCATCTAATTTTGTTGATTATGTAAAACTCTACCTCCGATCAGGTAAAGGAGGTGGTGGTTCTACTCATCTATTACGGACTAAAGGAAATCCACGAGGTGGTCCTGATGGCGGTGATGGGGGTAGAGGAGGCCATATAATTGTTAGAGGTAATTCACAATTATGGACACTATTGCACTTGAAATATACCAAGCATATTAAGGCAGGTGATGGAGGAAGCGGATCTAATAGTCGCAAAACAGGTGCTACCGGAAAAGATATTTACATTGAAGTTCCACTTGGAACCATTGTAAGAGATGCAGAAACTATGGTGCAGGAAGCCGAAGTTACCAGTGAAGGAGAAACAGTTATCATTGTTCCCGGTGGGAGAGGAGGCTTAGGTAATGATCATTTTAAAACCGCAACCCGTCAAACACCTCGATTTGCTCAACCCGGAGAACCTGCAATTGAAACTACTAAAGTTCTTGAATTAAAGATATTAGCTGATGTAGGATTGGTTGGATTTCCAAATGCGGGCAAATCAACTCTCCTTGCTGCTCTCTCTGCAGCAAAACCTGAAATTGCAGATTATCCTTTTACTACAATCAGACCAAATCTTGGAATTGTAGCATATCGTGATGACCGTTCTTTCGTTATGGCCGACATTCCTGGCATCATTGAAGGTGCTTCTGAAGGAAAAGGACTGGGATTAAGGTTCCTGAGACATATTGAACGAAATTCAGTGCTTTTGTTCATGGTTCCTGCTACCGCCCCAAGTATTAGGAAAGAGTACGAGATACTGTTGAACGAACTAAAAGAGTACAATCCTGAATTAATGGATAAGGCCAGACTTTTAGCTGTAACTAAATGTGATCTTATTGATGAAGAAACAATGAAGAAGTTGAAAAAGAGGAAAATGCCCGATATTCCAACTGTATTTATTTCTTCTCACTCAGGCCTCAATCTGGTGCTTTTGAAAGATATGATAATGAAAGCGTTAGTATCGGCATTTTAATAATTAATAACTCTGGGGAATGGAATTCCTTATTGGGCTCGACAGAGCGGTTTTCCTTGCAATTAATGGCTGGCATAGTCCTTTTTTTGATATAGTGATGTATTGGTTTAGTCAAAAGCTGATATGGGCACCACTATATGCTGCCCTTTTGGTCATGATGTGGTTTTTGTACAGAAAATTATTCTGGTACATTTTGCCAATGATTGTTTTGTTAGTTACAATGACTGATCAAATATCTGTTGTCTTATTTAAAGATGCATTTGAGCGCTTGCGCCCATGTCATGATCCTGCACTAGAAGGAATGGTTCGTATATTGAATGGCCAATGCGGAGGTTCATATGGTTTTATATCTTCACATGCAGCAAACACATTTGGAGTTGCTGTTTTTGCAGGCTCTCTTTTAAAACCAAGATTTAAGTGGATATTTCCACTGCTGATTGTTTGGGCATCATTAGTTTCATATAGCAGAGTGTATCTGGGAGTTCATTTTCCGGGTGATGTTATAGTAGGAGCTATTGTTGGTGCTATTATCGGCTACCTTATAGTTTTATTATTCAAATGGATTATTAGTAAACGAAAGTCCTCTGTTTCACTTTAATAAGTAGAAAATTATGAACTTCTTAATTAGGTTATTAATTTCGACAGTAGCTGTGATCGTTTCAGCTTACCTGTTACCTGGTGTTTCGGTAGACTCATTTCTTACAGCAATTTTAGTGGCCATAATTCTTTCACTTTTGAATGTAATTGTTAAGCCAATTCTAATAGTGCTCACTATTCCATTCACTATTGTAACACTAGGGTTATTCCTCTTAGTTATTAATGCGGTCATTATTCTTCTTGCTTCTTCATTGATAACCGGTTTTGCAGTTGATAATTTCTGGTATGCACTGCTTTTTAGTATTGTTTTATCATTGGTCAACTCGCTGTTGGGTGGTTCTCGTGATTAGAGGTATGGGTTTTTCCTTATCTTAGCCGACTAAATTTCTGAATGGTATGAAAGCAAGGGTGATTACAGATAAAAGTCTCACTGAAGCAGTTATCTCTTCATGCGATGTTTGCGTCGTTGGAATGGTTGATAAAGAAAATTTTCCTTATACAATACCTCTTAATTTTGGATACCACCAAGGCGTTTTATATTTACACACAGGCCCTTCAGGTCGAAAAGTAGAAGTGCTCAAAAATAATCCTAAGGTCTGTATTGTTATGAGCACTGATCATAAAATGTATCATCAGTCAGAAGAGGTTGCTTGCAGCTATGGTATGAGATATAAAAGTGTGATGATAAAGGGTGAAATAGAATTTATTACTAATATGGATGAAAAGATCAATGCCCTGAATATCATCATGAAGAACTATTCACCTAAAGCTGATTTTCAATATAGTGAACCGGCTTTGAAGAATGTGAATGTGATGCGCGTTGTTCCCGCTAGCATTGAGTGTAAATTCTTCGGATACTGATTATTACTTAAACACCGAATGTTTTAGTATTGAGTAAAGTCCCAGTTAAAAATTAAAGAGAAGTAGGTTGATTTATTCTCAGGAAGCCATGATGCTCTGATGCCGGCACTAATAGGAGGAGGAAGAGAAAAAAGGTGAAAATCAGCTATAAGATCAGCTCCAATAGATGAATAGGTGCGCCATTCTTTGTTCTCTCCCCTGAAATAATCATAAAAAGCATTAAGTCTTAGACGTTTAAGGTAGAAGGCTGTTCCTGCATGAATATCCGGATATACCAGAGGAAATGAGTAAGAAGGTCGTAATCTGAATAATTTACCGGGTGTACTTTGATGATAACCCGCTGGAGTGCCAATATCACCTGAAAAACGGTATCCATCGGATGATATTGATAACTTTTGATAAGCACCGTATATCTGGAAAGAATGATTTCTAACTAACCCCGGTAAGTACATTCTTAATTGTGATACAGTCATATCTCCGGCTTTATAATCACCGTATAAGGAATTCTTTAAATGCACATCAATGACTAATCCAAGTGGCGGTGCAAGATCCCTAAATGCGGTTTTAGACAGGGCATAGGCATAAATTCTATAGTTCATAGCACCTGTTGTCCCTAATCTAAAATTATGCGGTGTAGTTATTTGATGTGAGTTGTTCACCAATTGATGCTGAGTTTCAACAAATCCACCGATACTAAACTTGCCACTTAAAGTATTTATCCATTGCCTGATACCCAGATCCCACGAGGCCTCTTTCCAGGTAAACCTATAAACAGAATCTTTATTACCGGCATAATCTGACCGACTACCATACGAAAACGATGAAGTGATCTCCGGATACCAACCTTTCCAGGTAATATCTGCTTTTAACTGCCCTGTTTTTTCTTCGGTGTTATAATCATAACCCATAAGGACAAACATTGTACTCAACAGATTTTGACTCATTAATGAGACACCCGGCCTTACTGTTTGACTTGCGATATCAATATAAACTGGTGCCCAGCTGTGAAAATGGAAAAGATGGGCGCCCTTAGAATAGTAATTCGATGTAATGGAATCCTCAACAGGTGTTGGTTTAGCTATAGCGGCTTCTTCCTTTTCAAGATAAGCTGCCAAAGGCCAATTGTTTATTGAACTATAATGGATAGAATCATTGAATAATACGCTGCCTTTTAACCTGTCTTTAGCAGTTAATTCACCTATACGGTAACCGTTAGAAGTATAATAGGAGAGAAGTATAGAACTATCTTTTCCTGAATTCTCCCAATAAGGGTACTTTGTTCCGAATGATGAAGAAGATAATAGAGTTATCTCTTTAGATATTGTGTCGTAAGAACATAATTCACTTTTCTCATTTACGTCCATGTTAAAGAGAATATTCCTGCCAAAAAACTGAGGATCGGAAATTTGATCAGTTGTAAATGGAGTTAATGTTCTAAACACATGACGACCTGTATCAAATATAACAAGCTGTTTGCCTTCATCACTGGTGATAATAAATACAATCTGACTGCCATCAGAAGACCATGCAGGCGAACTGATAAACATATCATTGGGTGATGGAGTGCTACTTAATATCTTACCTTGAAAATCAAGCAATGTAAGGTAATTCTGTCCTTCAACACTGACATGACTAACTGCAATAATCTTATTATCAGGTGATAATACAGGTGCAAAAAACCTGTTATTGGTTCTGACTTTAATAATGTCTTTTGTTTGTGGGTTTAAGCCAATGATGGTAGAGAAACTTTGGTTGTCCCATCTAACATGGGGCCTGCGTTCAACCCAAGTAATCCATTTGCCATTGAACGAAACTTCATCTTCAAAAAGATAACCGGGGGTATATAATACTTCTTCATTTCCCTGTTTATCAATGATAACAAACTTCGATATCTCTGCCAGTGAACTCTTTAGAGCAATGATATTCTCACCAAAATAAAACGGATGAATATAATTAGTATATACTTTAGTTCTGTGTATTGTAACAGGCTTGTAATTACTTGACTTATTACTTGTCCAGATACTATCAAGATATTTTATTGATTCATTATATAAATCCTTTTTATTTACTCCGGCAACAAGACGTATTCCCTTGCTGAAAGGGTTCAATGTATAAGGATATTTAGCTGTTCGGTCAAGCGCTGTGTTCCATAAATTATATGAATACATTGCTCTTGATGATGCAACAATATGGTATCCAATTACATAATGATCGGGTACAAAATCCTTAAAGGACCCTAATGTTTGTTTTGTATAATGATAGGGGCCTTTTTCTTTAATCTGTGCTCTCAAAGGCATTGCAAAATCAGCTACTCTTCCTCTTCCCGTATGTGAAAGGGCGGTTTCAGTTGCAACTGCATCTCCTTCAAGAAACCAGGGAGGAATAAACAGTCCTATTATTGCTGGTGCCGCTTGTTGTCCGAATATTACACTAAGTGCCTTTGTAAAGCCTTGATTTACTTTTGAAATTTGCACCAAATGCCTGTACTCATGAAGAACAAGTTGTTTTGTCCACGATTGACTGTAAATGTCTTGTGGAGGTATTGTTAGAAATTCAAGCCTTCGTGGGGCCCATATTGTGAAAGCATTAGAATTAAGATTACCGGTATGTAATATTACAGGAGTATATAACGGATTAACTTTTAAAGATGCTGAGACCGGTAATCGCCCCTGTTCAAGAAGTTGAGCTGTTTTTCTAGCCTGTTTTTGGTAGTAATCAGGGTAAATTACTTTGAAATTTTTGGTTTTAATCTGATTCCATCTTATTCTTGAAGGCTCCTGACCGATATCATAGTATTGTGCTTTTCCTGTTAAGGCATTGAACAACAAAATGAAGAGGACAATAGCTTTTATCTTGCTCATTCAAGATTTTTTATTTGATAAGTATCAAATACTTTCCATTCGGGAGTATTAGGTACTGGTGCTGTAATATCAATTACCTTTCCACTTACCGGATGAGTGAAGCATATTCTGTATGCATGTAAACAAATAGAACCATCTTTGTTTGGTCGGCGGGCACCATATTTAACATCACCTCGTATTATAAGACCTGCTGCGGCCAATTGAGCTCTAATTTGATGATGCCTCCCCGAATGAAGGTCAACTTCCAGCAGGAATAGGGTCTTCCCTGAAGCAATATGCTTATAAGTTAATTCAGCTAATTTGCTGTCTTTTGTTCCTTCAGCAACAATATGTGATTTATTGAGTGCTTCATTCTTCCGCAGGTAATGGGATAGTTTGGCTTCCGGTATATCCGGTTTTTGTTCGGTAATAGCCAGATAAATCTTTGTAAACTCTCTGTCCTTTATGAGTTGTGTCATGCGGGTGAGTGCTTTTGATGTTCTGGCAAAAATAACAGCACCACTTACCGGCCGATCAATACGATGCACCAGACCGAGAAAAACTTCACCGGGCTTATTATATTTTTCCTTGATGTATTGTTTCGCTGTATCAAGCAGAGTGATATCACCAGTCTTATCACCCTGAACGATTTCGCCGGGATTTTTATTGATGATCAGAAGATGATTGTCCTCATATAAGACCCGGTTACTTTCCATTGTGAGGAAGTTTAATATTGTTCCTTTTCATTAGGGAAATCAGCTCTTTTAACATCATTGATATAAGATGTTACAGA
>JBLMZZ010000014.1:0-6790 GCA_050259095.1 Omnitrophica WOR_2 bacterium
TCACGTATGCATTTTATTATTCATGCAGATCATGAAGCCGGTAACGTAAGTGCTCATACCGGGCATCTTGTAGCAAGTTCACTTTCCGATGTATATCTTTCAATCTCAGCTATGGTTAACGGGCTTGCCGGTCCGCTTCATGGACTTGCTAATCAGGAAGTATTACGCTGGTTGCAGGAACTGATGGAAAAAATGAATGGTGAAGTTCCAACCGAAGAGCAACTAAGTAAATATGTTTGGGACACATTAAAATCAGGACAGGTAATTCCGGGTTTTGGACATGCTGTATTGCGTAAAACAGATCCAAGATACATGCTTCAACGTGAATTCAGTTTAAAGAATCTGGGCGATGATCCTCTGTTCAATGTAGTTAGCATGCTGTATAAAGTGGTGCCCCCAATCTTACTCGAACAAGGGAAAGCAAAGAATCCATGGCCTAATGTCGATGCACAATCAGGTGTTATTCAATGGCATTATGGTGTGAAAGAATATGATTTCTATACCGTTTTATTTGGTATCGGAAGATCTATTGGAATCTGTGCTAACATTATTTGGGACAGAGCCCTTGGTTACCCGCTCGAAAGACCTAAGTCTCTCACTACTGCTATGCTTGAAGATATCGCTATCGGAATACCGGTTGTTATTGAAGATTAAAGGGAATTATGGTTCAACAGGTAGAATTCTCATTACCACCTTATCAGCGTGGCATACATCTTATCACCAGGGAGGTAAAGCAAAATCTTCCCTCCCTGCCTGATAAAGGCGTGCTTTATGTATTTATTAAGCATACTTCTGCAGGTATTTGTATAAATGAGAATTCAGCCGTTGAAGTTCTTCATGATTTAGAATCTTTCTTTAACAGAATTGCACCTGAGGATAATTACTTGTATAAGCATAATGAAGAGGGCAATGATGATATGCCTGCCCATATAAAATCAGTATTATCGGGTAGCAGTCTTGTTATTCCTATTACCAAAGGTGAAATCAATCTTGGTACCTGGCAGGGCATTTACTTATGTGAATTCCGAAATAACGGAGGTTCCAGGAAACTGGTTTTAACGGTAGTATCTTAAAGATTTTTATAATACCACTCAATTGCAAGTTGTAATCCATCTCTGATACTATACTGAGGATCATAACCAAGTAGATTCTTTGCCTTGTCAATAGAGGCCAGCGAGTGTAATACATCACCTTTGCGTGAAGGACCATACCCTGGTTTAATGTTCTTTACTTCAGGAAGGTGTACCGACAGAAATTCAATGATGTAGTTGTAAAGATCAATCAAAGTTGTGTTTTCACCAAATGCAACATTATACACTGTATTTAATGCAGCAGGATTTTGCGATAATAATGCCAGCTGATTTATCTGAACTACATTTTCAACATAAGTAAAGTCGCGTGATTGACTTCCATCACCATTAATTACAGGTGACTCTCCGTTCATCAGTGCCTTAATAAATTTAGGAATTACTGCAGCATAAGCACCATCAGGATCCTGACGTTTGCCAAATACATTGAAATATCTTAATCCTATCGTTTCTATTCCATAGAGATCATTGAATACTTTTGCATATAGCTCATTCACGTACTTGGTAATGGCATATGGAGATAAAGGATTCCCAATGATATCTTCTTTTTTGGGTAGTGCAGGATGATCCCCATAAGTAGATGAACTTGCTGCATAAACAAAGCGCTTCACACCTGCATCACGTGCTGCAATAAGCATCTTAACAAACCCATCTATATTTACTTCAGTTGAAGTTACCGGGTCATTTATTGACCTAGGAACCGATCCTAAAGCAGCTTCATGTAAAACATAGTCAATTCCTTTGCAAGCTGAATGACAAGCTTCCTGATCCCTGATATCGCCTTCTATAAGTGTAAAATCGGGATGATTGATAAAGGCAGCAATATTTTCACGCTTTCCGGTGACAAAATTGTCTAAACAAACCACTCTGTTGCCTTGACTAAGCAGTGCTTCAATAAGATTAGATCCTATAAAACCGGCTCCACCGGTCACCAGAACACTTGATGAAAATAGCTTGTCCATTCAATATTTTATTTTGGAGTACTCATATAAGCAGGCTTCTGTTTTTCGGTAAATGCCGACAGAGGCAATAATATCTTATCAAAAACAAAGAATTGAACAATCACAAAATCCTTATCATCCACAAGCCCATACATTCTGTCCATGTCGTATGTAATGAGTGAACCGTCAAACACATTGACTTCAGGCTCCGGTAAAAGACGAACGAAAGTGCGGATTGATTGAACGGTTCCGTCTTTTGCTTCAAGTGTAATCCTGTGCTTAGGAGCCGAATTCATGATCGAATCTTTTCTTTGCTGATCCATGTCATTCATCAATGCTTCATAATTGATTCTGCGAAATGCATTTACGAAACTTACAAGTTTAAGAGTATCGTAACCGTTAACTTCAGTGTTATCAAATAACCGTATCAGCTTAAGACTCGTGTTGTTTTCATTAATGATCTTGTATGATTCATTTGGCTTATCGAGAAATTCAACTTTAATACTCTTTATTTCGGGTAATTTCTTGCTAAAAATGGTATGAACTCTCCAATCAGTTTCCGAAGTTGAAAACCGGGTTGCAATAAAACCTCTCAAACCCGGCATATAAAGTACAACCGGAGTGCTGGCATGTTCCATCAGGGCAAATGTACCGGCATTATCCATCGTTGCATCACCAATATAAAATGTCTTAGTGAGCTTCTCATGTGGAAATAGTTTAAAACTGCCAATGTGTATCCTGTATTTATGCTGATAAATTTCAACTTTTACCGATTTAACAGCCATCATTTTAAGGATGTTATCATGTGCTGCTTTTGCTACCGGTTCTCTTACATCAAGGTTGGCAAAAGTCTGCAAAAGAGTATTTACATTTTCCTGTAAGGCACCGTACTTGCCATTAAGTTTCCATGTGCCTTGTGCTGTACGCTCCAGTAGAACTTTTTGGTTCGACTTATCGGCCATAAAGATCTTCGTTATTGAAGCAGTATCCTTTACAGCAAAATCACTGACTGCAGGATTAAGGGTAGTATTTGATTTTGTATAAATAAGTAATATCGCCAACAGGGCAAGTACTACGGTTATCAATAATAGTGTTCTGTTTCTATTCATTTGGTTAGTCGGATTTACCTGCTGAAACGTCTTTTACGAAGAGTAAATTGTATGATGCCGAATAGGATGATCAGGGCAACAGGAACAAGAATATTGATCAATTGCCATGTTAAAAGATTCTCACGGGCCTTTGTAACATCGAGTGCCCTAAGTTTTAATTCTCTTGAACGCACAGCCATCAATCCTTCATCGTCGCACAGATAGTTCATCGCATTCATGATAAGTTCTTTATTTCCGAATGTTTGCCCGGTGTGCCTGTCATAACCAAGTGGCAATGGAGTATAATTTCCATTACTGAACTGAACCTGATTTTTGATGATATCACCATCTGCAATTACTATCATCCTGTTAACCGGACTAGTGGGGGTAAACCCAATTTCAGGTGCCTGGGCAATCTCTTTTGGTATCCTGTTGTTGAAGACTGACTCAAATTTACCTTCCAACAAAACAGCAACCGGTTGTGGCGGATCAGTGAAGTTTCTTGTATCGGGCTTCTTGCCTAATATTTCAAGACTAATCATTACCGGAGTTTGAGCAATGCGTGTGTATTTTGAAGTTGATAGTAAAACTGTCTTTTTAATTGACGGGTCTCCTACAGTATCTATGCTGCTTATAAATTCTGTTCTCACAGCATTGATGTTCTTCACAATGGGATTGGTTGAAGTGGCAGTCAATACCGGGAAGTACGGCCATGGGAAGAATTCAAACTGAGGCTGGTTTCCCATCATACCTGTTACCATTGGTATTGGCAATGCAGCCAAATCCATGAGTAAATTGCTGTTGAGCCTTACGCCATATTTAAACAACTGGTCATTCAGATTGATATCCTGTGTAATACCAATGGTCATATTCGATTTTTGCAGACTATCCATTGAGGCAAAAACAGGATCAATGAGCCATAATACCTTGCCTCCCTGCATTATATACTGGTCAAGAATAAATTTATCCTTTTCATTAAAAATTGAATCGGGCTTTGCAATTATAATGGCCTTGTATTTATTAATGATGTGAAATTTACCACCCCCGGTATCAACTCTTTGTGTAAATGTATTTATCTGGCCTTTCAGGTCAACATAATCTACAGTATAATAATCACTCAATGCTTTAGCAATATCAGCCGTTTCAAGCTCATTAAGCTCACCATGTCCTTTGGTGAAAGCAATTTTCGGTTTATTTATCGTGCTTAATTTACGTAGTGCACTCAGCAGATTGTATTCAAGCGCCTGTATTGAATTGTTAATAATGTTTTTAGGATCTACTCCCAACTGATTGGCAAGTAATGAAATAGGAACGGTTCTTCCTTTATAGGTAACTAATGCCCCCGGGAAGATGCTTTGTTGCTTTTGTCCTTCTTTAGTCCTTACGGCAATATCCGTAGGTTCCAGTCCCTGTTCAACGAGTCTGTCGTATATGTCTTTTCGTGCTTTCGCATCTTCAGAAGCGGTTGGATTGATAAATTCATACTGAATATTATCACTATATGCTCTGAATTCATCAAGCATCTCACGAGTCGATTGACTTAGACGCTTAAAGTCGGATGGAAGATCTCCTTCAAGATAAACTTTGAAATAAAAAATGTCGTCTGTTTCCTTGAGCAATTTGCGTGTTGAGGACGAAAGGGTATATCTTTTCTCTGTAGTAAGATCAAACCGGGTAAAGAGATAAGCTCCGATTACATTAACCAAAATCACTATAATAAGCCCTGCCAGTAATTGAATGATATTATCATAGCGGGGATTCCTCTTTCTTTTTACTTTTTCTATCTTTCCCATTTCCTGCTTTCGAGTGATATTTTAGACAATAAGAAGAATACGGCAATGATGCTCAGAAAGTAAATTACATCGCGTGTATCTATCACACCTCTGCTCATTGATGCATAATGATCCTGAATACCCAGAGACTTAAGAAAGAGGCCTGTTTTCCCAATTAATGACATATCGGCAACAAGATCAAAACCCAGATATGCAAAACCGCAGATAACAAGACTCGAAATAAATGCAACAATCTGGTTATCCGTTATTGACGAAACAAATAGTCCAATGGCAGTGAAAGCACAGGCAAGAAATAAAAGCCCAATATACGATCCCCATAATCCCCCGAAATCAAGATTACCTTTTGGTAATCCTAACTGATAAACCGAAATAACGTAGATGAGTGTCGGTAATAAGGAGAATACAACCAGTGTAACAGCTGCCAGATATTTTGCAGTAATGATTTGCAAATCGGTAATAGGCCTGGTTATAAGAATTTCAATGGTTCCGGTCCGCTTTTCATCAGCAAATGAGCGCATGGTAACAGCAGGAACCAGGAAGAGAAAGACAAATGGTGCAAGAATGAAGAAATTATCAAGCGATGCATACCCATAATCAATAACGTTAAATCCGGCAGGAAAAACCCATAAGAAAAGGCCGTTGATAACGAGGAAAACCACGATAGCCACATAGCCAATAAGGGAATTAAGAAAGCTCAGGATTTCTTTTCTGAAAAGTGTGAACATTGTTTACTTTATCGCAAATTAGGAGGTGCAAAATTAGTACAATTTATTGAATTGTACAGTCTATATAATATAAGCACACGGGATGCACGGATACTTTAAGTATTTTTATGAAAATCAGAGCAGGGGAGGTGAAAATCCGCTATTCTTTTATTTATTTAATCATGAAATTCAATCATCACAACCTGATCGGGTTTAAAACCTAATAAACTGGCGGCATTGCCCTTGTTCACTGCAATCTCAACAAATCCGGTAGTGCTGAACAGAACGACTATTTCGCCTTCAGGCACTTCACCATAGGCATCATGAACTGAACTGATCTTTTCGGGCTTCCCCTTGATGAACAGTGAAAAGCGACGCCCCTGTCCCAGTTCCATGAATTGAGTGGAGGTTACATTGAGAAACAGATTTTCATAATTATCAACATACAGCACCCGGGCCTGTAATTGATTGCCGGTAACCTGAGGCTGTAAATTCATAAAAGTGTTCAACCCTTCGCGAGGTTCTCCAAGCTCATCAATGTCATTTCCCAAAGCAAGATGAACGGCAGTTTTAACAAACCGGTCGCGTGTTGAAAAGGTAAAGTAGCCTGTATCCTGCGGTATTGTCAATTCATATATGAGTTCAGGTAATTCATTGAACAATAATGTGAATATCCCATTATCAGCTCCAATAAAATAATGCTTTTTATGCTTTACTATAACGTGTGGTACCGATTCTGATTCTTCGGTATTGACCCCAATAATATGAATGGTCCCGTCGGGGAATGAAGGCCATGCATTCTTTAAAATAAATGCAGCTTTTTTAAGATCAAATGGCGGTATATTGTGCGTAATATCAACAATCCGGGCATCGGGCAGTTTGCGAATAATGGATCCTTTAACTGCCCCAACATAATGGTCAAGCAATCCCCAATCGGTAGTTAATGTTATTATAGATGCCATTAATTCAATCTTTTGTAATAAGAAAAGGTATAAGCTATGCAAAGTTAAGACTAAAGTTCAGTATTAAAACCAATAAAAGAAGAAAAACTGTTCAGCGTTCAGCGTTCGGTGTTCGGCGTCAGTCAAGCGTTGAGCGTTAGGCGTTTAGCACTCAGCATTCAGCACTCAGCATTCAGTAAAAACTGTTCGGCGTTCAGTGTTCAGCGTTCGGCGT
>JBLMZZ010000015.1:0-6997 GCA_050259095.1 Omnitrophica WOR_2 bacterium
ACCTCATCTACTAATCTGGTTAAGAATTTTGATATAACCGTACCGAGACCTGGTCAGCCTACAATTGACTTCATTAGCAATAATACTTCAACCTTTAAATGGAAATCAGGCAAGGATGGAAGAAGATATGATGCTTTTATCCGTTTTTGGTTTGAAGAGGTGCTTAATAATAATGATACTATTGATAGATACATAGATTGGAAAATAGGTTCTTTAAAGGCAAAAAACTTAAATGGTGGTGAAGAAATGACATTGCAGTATACGCCATTAGCAATATATGATATTAGCAAGAGTCTTATACCCCGAACTGGTAATGAGAAAGATGGTTTCAAGGAGAGTGATGTTAGAGCACGACTTACCAATAAAGTTGAATTTACTATTGTCGTATCAGGCGATGCACTCAATACTTACCTTGATGTGAATGGACCTTCATCGGGTATTGTACAGGACAGACCTGAATATACTAATATTAAAAATGGTCTTGGACTATTCTCAAGCAGATACACAAAACATAACTCCATACAAATAGGAGCTCAGACAGAAGCTAAATTCCTGGCGATTGAAGGTTTAAAGTTTGTGAACAAGATTGGAAATTAAACATGACGAAATGTCAGTAAACTGACAGTGAGATATAATACAATAGACAGGCTGGTCAATTGACTGGCCTGTTCTGTTTTTCAATGATAACTAAGCTTTTAGAAGAATTTCAATTTTGAAATTAAGAAAAAATGGCGTATTTACTTACGTTGGCATAATGATTGAAAACAGATAGAGCAATAATGAAAAACACTTAAACATTTACATGATATGGGTAAAATAATAGGAATTGACCTCGGTACTACCAACTCGTGCGTTGCAGTAATGGAAGGGAATGAACCGGTGGTAATTCCCAACAGTGAAGGAAGGCGTACAACACCTTCAATAGTTGCATTCACATCAAATGGTGAAAGAAAAGTTGGCGATCCAGCCAAGCGTCAGGCTATTACGAATCCTGAACATACCATCTTTTCTATAAAACGTTTTATGGGTGAATCGTTTGACCGGGTTACAAAAGAAACAGGCAGAGTGCCTTATAAAGTTGTAAAAGGTGATAACAATACCCCAAGAGTTAAAATAGATGACCGTACCTATACCCCACAGGAAATTTCAGCAATGGTTCTTCAAAAAATGAAGAAAACTGCTGAAGATTATCTTGGACAAACGGTAACAGAAGCAGTTATCACTGTTCCTGCCTATTTTAGTGACTCACAACGTCAGGCAACAAAAGAAGCAGGTGAAATTGCAGGTTTAACAGTAAAAAGAATCATCAATGAACCTACTGCTGCAGCACTGGCTTATGGACTAGATAAGAAAAGTCATGATATTAAAGTAGCTGTATTCGACCTTGGTGGAGGAACTTTTGATATTTCAATACTAGAACTTGGTGAGGGAGTATTTGAAGTAAAATCAACCAATGGAGATACTCACCTTGGTGGAGATGACTTTGACCATAAAATTATTGACTGGCTTGCTGAAGAATTCCTTAAAGATGAAGGTGTGGACCTTAGGAAAGATCCTATGGCACTGCAGAGACTGAAGGAAGCTGCCGAAAAAGCTAAAATTGAACTATCAAGTTCAACTTCAACAGAAATCAATCTGCCTTACATTATGCCGGTAGATGGTATTCCAAAACATCTTGTTCGCACACTTACTCGTGCAAAATTTGAACAGCTGAATGATCAATTACTCAGATCAACAATTGACCCTTGTAAACAGGCTTTAAAGGATGCCGGATTAACTGTAAATGACATTAATGAAGTTATTCTCGTTGGTGGATCAACCCGTATTCCTGCTGTTCAGAAGATAGTTGAAGATTTCTTTGGAAAGACTCCATCAAAAGGTGTTAATCCGGATGAAGTAGTTGCAATTGGAGCAGCTATTCAGGGTGGTGTTTTAACAGGAGAAGTTAAAGATGTTCTGTTACTTGATGTTACTCCACTTTCATTAGGTATTGAAACCCTTGGAGGAGTAATGACTCGCTTGATTGAATCGAATACTACAATTCCAACCCGTAAGTCAGAAACTTTCTCTACTGCAAGTGATTCACAACCTTCAGTTGAAATACATATCCTGCAGGGTGAACGTTCAATGGCACGGGATAATAAGAGTATTGGAAGGTTCCATCTTGATGGAATACCACCTGCACCACGTGGAATTCCACAGATTGAAGTAACTTTTGATATTGATGCGAATGGTATTCTACATGTATCGGCAAAAGATAAAGGAACCGGTAAATCACAACAGATAAGAATAGAAGCTTCGTCAGGTCTATCAGAAAGTGAAATTAAAAAGATGAAAGATGAAGCAGCTGTTAACGCTGAATCTGATCGCAAGGCTAAGGAAGAAATAGATAAACTCAATAGTGCTGACGGTATGATATTCCAGACCGAAAAACAGCTTAAAGAGTTTGGTGACAAGATCCCGGCTGATAAGAAAGCTCCGATTGAAAAAGCTCTTGCCGATTTGAAAGAAGCTCATAAAAACAAAGATATCAATGCTCTTGATAGCGCTTTAGCTGCACTAAATTCATCATGGCAGGCAGCAAGTGAAGATATCTATAAAGCAACACAGGATCAAGGTGGTGCTCAGGCAAATCAGGGTGGAAATACTCCTCCTCCTTCTGAACCACAGAATCCAGACTCTGAAGTTACTGATGTAGATTTCGAAGAAGTAAAATAAATAGAAAAGAAGGATTAAACATCCACATTCAAACCGCTGTAAGCAATAAGTTTACAGCGGTTTTTTTTTGTCAAGCGATTAAATAATCCTGATTTTAAAGGGGTCGAATTCGACCCCCGTTTGAAAGATGTAGGTAATAATGCGTTTTCAATGAGTCCAACAAGATTCATCGAAACAATAGGGTCTATTGGTCTTATTACAAATAATGGTGTAAATGGTGGAAAATATGCCCAAAGAGATATTGCTTTTAAGTTTGCGAGATAGGTATCAGTTGAATTTGAACTGTCTCTGTTAAAGGAATTTCAATGCCTTAAAGAAGAAGAACAAAAACAACTAGGAAGTGCAAACAACAATACTAACAATCACTACGTTAAAAATTGAAAGCGATTAGCTGAAAATATTAGTGATAAACACATTATATTTGTTGTATTACTAAAATGAACCACATGATTATGAACAAGGCCTGGATTTATTTTTCTATACTCTTATTGTCCGTAATACCTGTGTTTGTTGAAGCTCAGGGAAGTAAGCCTGTACGTATGGAGATCCCTGTTAAGGATGACTCTGAATTGTATAAAGTAGTACCATGTGGTGAAAACGGATGCGCTATTATATTTCTTAGCAGTGAAGAAGGAAAGGATAATCAAATGTTGTGGGTATCTTCCTTCCTCGATAATAAACTAGATGAATCACATCGTTTTACATTTGAATTACCACGTGGATTTATCCTCGAAGAGGCATTGTATAATAATAATCACCTTGTTGCATTCTTTTATACAAAAAAAGCTTCTGCAGATTCAAATTTTTTCCTTGTTGATTTTAATCTTCCCGATAGCCTAGTAACCCAGATTTCCTATCCAGTTCCTGGGAGAGCTGGAATTTCACACTTTGACCTGTTTGAGAAATATGCAATTGCAGGAATTAATACTAAAAATGATGAATCAATAATACTGAGGTATAATCTGTCGAACCACAATATTACTCTGGTGTCGCCTGGTATATCTGAAAAAACTGTTATTGAATCGCTTGGCGTAAATCATATAACCGGTGGATTTTCAATAATACTTAGAACTACTCGTTCTGCTAAAAAAAGAGATTATTATTTCGTGAAATTTAACCGTGAAGGACAACCATACAGTACGCACTTATTTAGTAAATTTGAAAATCTCTTGATTACCAATGCATTCATGCATGAGATTAATAGACAAAAGGACATAATTATTGGTTCATATGGAACAAGTACCCGTACCAGATCTATTGAAGGTGAAGAAATATCAGGAGTAGCTTCAACTGGATTCTTTTCAATGGTGCTTAATGAAAATGGTGAAGAAACAGTGAATACTTATGACTTTACGGAATTCGATAAGTTTTACCGGTATCTAAGGCGACCAACAGAAATAGCACCACGCAGAACCTTGTTGAGACGTGAAAGACCATCTAAAGATATTGCGGCTGACCATAATCTACTCACTCATGAGATTTTTGATCTGAACGGTGAATATGTATTCCTGGCAGAAGCTTATTACCCGGAGTATCGTACCGTCACTACTATGGTGTATGATTATTATGGAAGGCCTTATCCTTCAACATATTCTGTTTTTGAAGGTTTTAGATATCTTACTACATTTGTAGCAGGTTTTGATGAAAATGGGGAACTTAAATGGAACAATGATCTCGAGTTAACAGATGCACTTACTCAAAGTCTTAGAGAGAGAGTAACACCCTTCGTGTCTGATTCAAATAATTTAGTACTCAGTTATGTTGACACTGACAGGATTGCATATAAAATAATTGACAAAGGTCAGAATCTGACAAATGTTTCTTATTCTAAGATTGATCCACTTCACCGACATGATAAAGTACAAAAGGAATCAAACAGTTATATACTTCCCTGGTATAAAGACTACTTTCTTGTGTATGGATACGAAACGGTGAGAAATTCATACAGCGCTGAAAAAGCAAAAAACATATTCTACCTTTCAAAAATGGCCTTCCGCCTTTGAGTTTACTCTTCATTAGAATCTCCTGATTCTACTTTAACCCTTTAAATTGGTTTTTAAATTTACATTCAATACTATATTGTATAAATAATGTTTGCATAATTAAACAAATTTTGGTATTTTAGCTTATAGTTTAGTACCTTATAAACTTTGTTTATGAAAGCAAAAATTTACATTTCAGCACTTTATTTGATCTTACTGCTGATTTCAACCAGTGTAATATCACAGGTCGTGTATCCTGAGAAAGTTATTAAACCGGTTGCTTTTACAGTGTCAAAAAATTTAAGTGATTTAAAAGCACCCTTGCCAAGTTACATTGATAGAAGTTGGAAAGAAAAGGTAATTCCCAATAAAGAGGATTTCCTTAAAGAATTCCAAACTCCATCAACCTTTACGGGTTCTGACCCGGTATTACAGGATTATACTGACGTTAGCCGCACCAGTGCAACAATTGATAAAAACTTCGCTGGTCAGATTAACAGAAGTGGCGTTGCTCCCCCTGATACAGATGGAGATGTTAGTCCGGATTACTATATGCAAATGGTAAATTTATCTTACCAGATTTGGGATAAGAATGGCAATTCTCTTATCGGTCCATTTGCAAGTAGTACACTATGGACTGACCTTCCTGGTCCATGGTCAGGAACAAATGATGGAGATCCGATTGTTCTATACGACCAATTTGCCGACAGATGGATTGCCTCGCAATTCTCATTACCCTCTTATCCCAGGGGACCATTTTATGAACTGATTGCTGTCTCAGTAACGAATGATCCTACAGGATCATGGTATTTATATGCATATCAATTTTCAAATATGCCTGATTATCCTAAACTTGGCGTTTGGCCTGATGGATATTATATGACTATAAACCAGTTTTTGCCAAGGTCACTGGTATTTGCTGGCGCAGGTGTTGCTATAATGAACCGTGCTGAAATGATTGCCGGTAATCCCAATGCCCCAATAATATTATTTAATATGGGAACTTCTTATGGAAGCATTTTACCGGCAGATGCTGATGGGGCCACTCTTCCTGCATCCGGAAGTCCTAATTATCTTGCCAATCTGGGAAGTAATTCATTGAGGATATGGCAGGCTCATGTTGATTGGATAAACACTAATAATTCAACGGTTTCACTGGTAAATACGCTCTCGGTGCAACAATACTCTTATAGTGGAATCACAATTAACCAGAAGGGAACAAGCCAGACATTAGATCCTATTTCTGACCGTCTTATGCACAGACTTCAATACAGGAAGTTTGCAAATTATGAGGTTATGATGGTAAATCATACCGTTAATGCAAATGGAAGTGGACAAGCCGGTGTTAGGTGGTATGAACTACGTAAAACAGGCAGCAGCTGGTCAATTTATCAACAAGGTACTTTTGCTCCTGCGGATGGAAATGATAGGTGGATGGGAAGTATTGCAATGAATGGTAATGGAGATATTGGATTAGGATACTCTGTTTCAGGATCTTCAATGAATCCTGCTATTCGTTTTACCGGCCAATCAGCAGCCAATTCAGGTACCGGAATTTTGGATGTGAATGAGATGAGTATTAAATCAGGGAATGCTTCCCAAACGGGTGTTAACCGTTGGGGTGATTATTCAATGATGTCAGTAGATCCATCTAATGATGTAACTTTCTGGTACACTAATGAGTATTCAACAGGTGGATGGAATTGGCAGACTCAGATTTCTTCATTCAACGTTGGAACAGCACCCTCAGGAAGTGCGCCTGTAGCTAACTTCTCAGGAGCGCCTACTACTATCCTTGCCGGTAATAATGTACAATTCACTGATTTATCAACAAACCTGCCAACTTCATGGTCATGGACTTTTATAGGAGGTACTCCTACATCAAGTACAGCCAAGAACCCGCTAATTCAGTATAATTCACCCGGTACATACCCTGTTTCATTGACAGTAACTAATAGTTATGGGACTGATACAAAGACTATTTCAAACTATATTACTGTAAATGACATTCCTACTGATTACTGTTCCTCAACCAGTGCAAGTAATGCAACCGATTGGATTATAAAAACTGTTATTGCCGGTAATACAAATACTTCAGGAGCTTCGCTTTACCATTATTTTACTGAAGTACCTGCAATTCAGTTAACTCAAGGTGCCGCAAATAGTATTCTTTTAACTCCCAACACCAACAACAGAAAAGAATTTTGGCGAGTGTGGATAGATTATAATGGAGATATGGATTTTGCTGATGCAGGTGAACAGGTTTTTGCTGCAAACAATAGGAAAGGAAATGCATC
>JBLMZZ010000016.1:0-20039 GCA_050259095.1 Omnitrophica WOR_2 bacterium
GCAACTCAAACAATTCAAGTGCAAAGAGGATTAGGTGCTTCAAGAGTAGCCCTAAATTCAGTTGGTGGTACAATTAATATTATTACCAAATCAACAGAAGCAAGAAAAGGAGGAAGCTTGCGCTATAGTATGAGTGATTATGGCAACCACAAAACTACTCTCACTCTTTCCTCAGGAAAATTAAGTAATGGTTATGCTGTTACTTTTCTTGGATCACATACGAGTGGACCTGGTTATACTGATGCAACTGCAGTGAATTCCTGGGCCTATTTTCTTACTATAAGTAAGGTGATTAACGATAGACAATCCATTGTATTTACTGCTCTTGGTGCACCCGAGAGACATGGCCAAAGGACTTATGGATTAACGAAAAAACAGTATGACCTTTTTGGTAATAAATACAATCCAGATTGGGGAATCTTTAATGGCAAAGTGAAAAGTTTGGCAGAGAATTTCTATCATAAACCCCAACTTGCTCTAAATCATTATTTAACCTTCAATAAAGGTATTCTCTCAACTTCTGCTTATCTTTCATTTGGAGCTGGAGGCGGTAATTTTACCGAATCCTTTATGAGTGAATCAGCTTTTACTTTCAGGAAAAACAACCAAATTGATTGGGATGCTATCTATCTACAAAATCAGAATAATCCGGATTCTGCTTTAATTACTAATGGCCAATATGTAAAGGGGTTCTCAAAGATTATTCTCACAGAATATCTTGCCGATCACATTTGGTATGGAGCACTCACGAATCTGAACTATAATTTGAGTGAGAATTTAAAAATGATAACTGGTATTCATTTCCGTTATTTTAAATCAAATCTCCGTGAACAGATTAGCGATTTATTAGGAGGGCAATACTGGATTGATAACTATTATTGGTCTATGGCAGGTGTTGCTGGTCGTAAACAAATTAAAGGAGTCGGCGATATTATCAATGTCGATAATGATTCAAGGGTTGATATTGGTAGTTTTTTTCTCCAATTTGAATATAAAATCAATAATCTTACACTCTTTGCTGCTTCCACTTTATCAAAACACTGGTACAGAAGGATTGACAGGATTAACTATATCTCCAATCCTATAAGTGACCTGGTAACCAAAAATGGCTATGATGTAAAATTAGGAGTTAACTATAATCTTAATGCGTATCATAATATCTATTTTAATACAGGATATTATTCAAAAGCACCTTATTTCAAATTTGTTTTTGCAAATTTCAGTAATGCTGTCGTAACTAATTTAAATAATGAAAAAATAAAAGCTGTTGAATGTGGTTATGGGTTTAAAAAAGAATCAACTTCGATAAATTTTAATCTGTATTACACTTTATGGGGAGATAAATCTCTGCTATCAAGAGAAAATATTCAACTTGAAAACAATCAGCAAACACGCGCTTTAATTAGAGGTCTTGATGCTGTGCATAAAGGAGCTGAACTGGAAGCATCTACAAGGATATTGAATAATCTCGATCTCGGATTAACGTTTTCATGGGGCGATTGGAGATGGAGTAATGATGTTGACGCTGAACTCTATAATAACGATCAGGTATTAATTGATTCCACTAAAGTATATTCAAAAGGATTATGGGTTGGTGATGCTCCACAACTGCAATATGGTATGTATGGAAATTTGAAACTTCCAGGGAACTTCAGCTTAAATGCAACATGGCTGTTTTTTGATAGAATCTATGCAAACTTTGACCCTGCCAGTAGAAACAATCCTAATGATCGAGTGCAACCTTACAGAATTCCTTCTTATCATACAATTGACTTACACCTTGTTTATGAATTTCTTGTCGACGGTCTTAAAACAACCGCTGGTATTAGTGCCTATAATATAACTAATCAAGAGTCAATCATGCGAGGAGAAGATGGTATTACACACAATTTAGATAGTTTTACCGGATTTTGGTCTCCTGGCAGAACATTTAACGTTTCAATTAAAGTTAACTTTTGATTTTATTTAATCGAGATAGTTCTTCATCTAATTTAGATGAGTACCCTTCAAAATGGGATATGAGCGACGGAAGTAGAAATTAATGCTCTAATCTTATATTCTGGGTATTTTTCAAAATATTCTGACCTGAAGATACCCATCACAATTTTATCAAGATATCGTCCATTAATATAAATTTGCTGCTTTAAAACTCCTTCATCATGAAATCCAAATAAGTGATATATTTCTATTGCTCTCCTGTTATTGGAAATCACTTCAAGATTAATTTTTCTTAAATTTAATTCCTTGAATGCGAATAGAAAACAAATATGCATTGCTTCAACCGCCTTTCCTTTACAATGTTCACTCTTTTCACCGATTACTATGCCAAAATAGGCATTATCAGCTATATAATCAATATTATAGAGATTTATAAACCCAATGTGTTTACCATCATTTAAATTTTCAATTGCAAAATATACCTTAGTTTTATCATTTCCTGATAGAACACGCTGATACCATGAATCTTCCATGAGGTCTGTCACCGGGTAACGATAACTAAGTGCCATGTCTCTGATTTCAGGATCATTACGCCAAATTATGCTTCTTTCTCTGTCAGCAACTTGAACTGGACGTAGCTTTATTTTCTTACCTTTGTATGAAAACATTCTTGTAACAGTTTCAAGAAGGAAACAAGCTCAAAGGTTACATTGTTCAATATTGATTTTTAGATAGTTATCAGAATTAACATATATCCTATTTGATTTTGAAATGTTAAAAAACAAATCCATTCTCTTTGTCACTACTCTTAGCTCTTTTTTAACTCCTTTTATGGGTTCTGCTATTAATATTGCACTACCATCAATGGGTAAAGAACTATCCATGAATACCATAAGTCTAGGTTGGGTAGCCACCTCTTATCTGCTGGCAGCTGCTTTATTTTTACTCCCAATTGGGAAACTCGCTGATCGGAATGGAAGAAAAAAGTTCTTTCTCGCTGGTATATGGTTGTTCGTATTGGCTTCTACTCTTACAGGTCTTTCAATTAACGAATGGATGCTTATTGCAGCAAGATTTATTAATGGTATTGGTGGAGCCCTTATTTATGCTACAGCACTAGCCATTCTAACATCATCATATGATAAAAGCGTTAGGGGAAAGGTATTGGGAATCAATGTCGCGGCAGTATATCTTGGCTTAACTCTTGGACCAACTATTGGCGGTTTTATGACCATGTTTTTTGGTTGGAGGAGCATTTTCTTTTTATCAGCCTTATTGGGAGCTATTATTTTACCTATCGCAATAAAAAAATTACCTGTTGATGGTGAGTCTAATAGAAAAAAGCCTTTTGATATTTCGGGTAGTATTGTGTATGGATTAAGTCTTGTTTTAATCATTTATGGATTTCCTCTCATACCTGATTTACTCGGATTCATACTCTTATGTGTAGGAATCTTTGGCTTAATGGCCTTTGCATATGTTGAGACTAAAGCTGAAGAACCTTTGTTAAAACTAGGCTATTTCAAGAATAATAAGGTGTTTATTTTTTCTAATATTGCGGCTTTCATCAATTATAGTGCAACTTTCGCACTTGTATTTTTACTAAGTTTATATCTTCAGCAAGTAAAACATCTTTCACCCAAAGATTCTGGTCTGATATTAATGGCACAACCCATAATTATGACAGTGCTTTCACCTTTAGCAGGTAAATTAAGCGATAAGATTCAACCATCTATTGTATCTTCAATAGGAATGGCAGTTACAACGATTGGTTTAATTGCCTTTATATCAATAAACAGTGATACCGGAATTTTATTTATTGTACTAATGCAAATGGTCCTGGGACTGGGATTTGCATTATTCTCATCTCCTAATACTAATGCTGTGATGAGTTCTGTAAAGCAACCGGAATATGGAATGGCATCAGCAACTCTTGGAACGATGAGGTTAGTTGGACAAACAATGAGTATGGGTATCACTTTAATGATATTTGCAATAATAATGGGAAAAGGAGAGCGTGAATTAGCAAATGTAGAAGGTTTAATTAAGAGTATCCATTATACATTCTTAACTTTTGCCGTTTTATGTTTCTTTGGTGTCTTCTTTTCTTTAAAAAGAGGTAAACTTGATTAAAGATTTTATTATTCAAATATATTCAGTTAAAAGTTAGTAATTAATGAACGATTCAGGTTATACAGCTGTAGTTTTTGGAGCTAGTGGTTTGACAGGACGTTTCGTCACCGAACATCTTATTCATGATAACAGGTATAGTAAGATTTTACTATTTGTTCGGGAAGAAATACCGGTTTCTTCTAAAAAAATTAATCAAGTCATTTTTAACCCTGAAAAAGTTGATTCTATATCAAGTGAATTAATTGGAGATCATCTTTTCTGCTGTCTAGGGACAACTATAAAAAAAGCTGGAAGCAAGAAAGTTTTTTATAGTATTGATCATGATCTTGTAGTGAAAATTGCGACTATCGCTGCAGCCAATAATTTTAGATCATTTGTCGTTATATCCTCTATAGGTGCAAATTATAAAAGCAAAAACTTTTATTTGAATACTAAAGGTAAAATGGAGGAATCACTTAAGTCCTTTAAATTTGAGAATTTAAGTGTTGTAAGACCAAGCATTTTGCTAGGTTTAAGGCACGAAAGAAGAATGACCGAGGAAGTAGGAAAAGTACTCATGAAAGTAATTGCTCCATTGCTAATTGGGAAATTGTCTAAGTATAGACCTATTCATTCATCTACAGTTGCAAAATCAATGATCAAACTTGCGAATTTACCAAGTGGAGTTCATATCTTTGAATCCGATCAATTGGAAAAACTGATTACATCATAGAACATTTATGAAATTTATTTCTCCCACTGAGTTAAAGAAGAAGATTGATGAACATCAATCTTTACAGATAATTGATACACGTGAACCTGAAAAATATGCTTTAGCACATATTCCCGGAGCTGTTTCAATGCCTCAATTAGAATTACCTTATATGCTTGATAAGGTAGAAAAGGATAATACAGTTGTGATCTATTGTATATATGGTGTTAAGAGCGAGATGGTCTATATTTATTTAAAGGATAAGCTTAAAGTAAAAGACCTTTATATTCTTGAAGGAGGAATATTTCAATATGCCAGTGAATTTGATCCTTCAATGGAAGTTTGAGTTTATTTCTTTGGTTTCTTTTTAAAAAACTTATGTTTCCGTTTTGATCCATCCTGAGGAAGAAATAGTGGTCCATTACCAAGAGATTCAGGTGGATGTTGCTTAATTATTCTGGTACCAATTAAAGCTTCAATCTTCGAAAACTGGTTTTGTTCATCTTCATTAATAAAAGTAATAGCAATCCCCGTTTTTTCAGCTCTGGCCGTTCTTCCTACCCTATGTACATAATCCTCTGCTTCATTTGGAACATCATAATTTATAACGAGGTCGATATTTTCAATGTCTATACCTCGTGACAAAACATCAGTAGCAACAAGTATTTGCAATTGTTTATTCCTGAATTTTAATAATACCCTTTCTCTTTCTGATTGTTCCAAATCAGATTGTATATCAGCCGCCAAAAAACCTTGTTTCTGCAATTCACGTGTTATATTCTTGACTTTAATTTTAGTTGAAGCAAAAATGAGCACACTAGTTAGATCACGACCTTTGATTAATGCTTCAACAAGAGGCGTCTTCTGGTGATCGTAGGTAAGATATGCCACTTGTAAAATTCCTTCCGCAGGTTTAGAGAGAGCAATATTGATTTCTACAGCATTTTTTAGAATTCGTTTACCCATTTCACGAATTTTAAAGGGCATTGTAGCAGAGAATAAGTAAGTATGTCTATTTACAGGAAGGTGACTGATTATCTTCATAATATCCTCGAAGAAACCCATATCAAGCATCCTATCGGCTTCATCAAGAACAAGGTGCTGCAATTTACTTACGGGAGCTAAATCCATGTTCAGAAAAGAGATGAGTTTTCCGGGAGTAGCAACAACAATATCTACACCTTGTTGAAGTGCCTTTTTTTGTTGTTCCCATTCTGTTCCACTAGTACCACCATATAACGCAAGAGAACTTATACTAAGAAAATAACTCAATCCTTCTATTTGCTGTGTTATTTGAAGTGCTAATTCACGTGTAGGAGCAATGATTATTGTATTTATTCCGTCGATTGGATTATTAATAATTTTATGCAAGATTGGCAATATGTAAGCTGCAGTTTTACCAGTACCTGTTTGTGCACATCCTATTACATCACATCCCTCCATTATTAGAGGTATAATCTGTTGTTGAATAGGTGTAGGCTCAACAAAACCAATGGCTTCAATACCTTCAATTATTCCATTGTCGAGTCCATATTGATGGAATGATTTTTCTTCTAAATCGGAAGGTGCCTTACTCATAAATTTTAATTAGTGACCTGGTTCATTATTGAATCAGCAATTATTTTTTGTTCTCTCGATACCATATTAACTGAATCGATTATTCTTTGTTGTTCTTTGGCTTTTAATAATGAATCTGCCATGTGAATTGAGTCTTTGCGAAGCTGTTCAGATTGTTTATCCTGACTACTTGTGCAACTAATAAAACATGACAATATTAAAATAACTATAATGTGGTATTTTAATTTCATTTTTACCTCCATGTTAAAAATAAAAAAAGAGGTGTTAACACCTCTTTTTTATAATAATACTAACAGTTTATTAGTCTTATTGTGCAGGAGTTTCAGCTGGAGCTGTTGTATCAGCAGCCATAGCAGCGTTAATTGAATCCTGACGAGCTTGTTCAGCCTGCTGTACCATAGCGATAGAATCAGCAATTCTGATAGAGTCTAAACGAGCCTGTTCTGCTTTTTGTTCAGCACTTGGTCCGCATGCTACGAAAGAAGCTAAAGCTGCAACAACTAAAATCTGAGCTAATGTTTTCATGTTTCGATGTGTTTAGTTTAAAAACATGGCAAAGATAAAAAAGATTTTAAGGCAAAAGCAAGTTTTTTTAATTTTTTTTTAATCTTTCAATTAATTGTTTCACAGTACATTAACTATAAGATGCATTTTTTTTTAATTCATCGCATTAAAAAGGCCTTAAAAAGTATGCCATTTTTTTTACTTTTTTTCAAAATTAAGAAAAATGATCGCGGTAAATTACTCTTATCTTTGTTTCTGCAAAAAGCAAAAAAAATATGGTTGCATTACCCCCTCTGGCTGAACTTATGCGTCCTGAATCCTTCGAAGAATACGTGGGACAGTCACATTTGGTTGGTCCTGAAGCTGTTTTGCAACGTTCCGTGCAGAGCGGGAACCTTCCTTCAATGATCTTTTGGGGCCCCCCTGGAGTTGGGAAAACTACATTAGCTTTTTTAATTGCAAAAAAACTTGAGAGACCATTTTATACTTTAAGTGCTATAAATTCGGGTGTTAAAGACATTAGAGACATAATAGACTCTGCCCGAAATGGAAATCCAGGTGCCATTCTTTTTATTGATGAGATTCATCGTTTTAATAAATCACAACAGGATTCATTACTCGGAGCTGTTGAAAAAGGTACTATCACTTTAATTGGTGCAACTACTGAAAATCCATCTTTTGAAGTAATCTCTCCCCTACTGTCACGTTGTCAGATATACATTCTGAAACCTCTTGATGAAGAGGAACTCAATGTGATCATTAACAGTGCAGTTAAAAAACTTGATGAAGTTTATAACATTAAGGTTATAATAAAGGAAAACGACTCACTGTTGAGAATCTCTGGTGGTGATGCAAGAAAACTGATTAATGCTCTTGAGATAATTGCAACTACCTCAGTAAGAAATAAGGAACCAGTGATAATTGATAATAGATCAGCATTATTAGTTATTCAACAGAATCTTTCAATGTATGACAAGAAAGGTGAGATGCATTATGATATCATCTCAGCTTTCATTAAATCCATGAGAGGAAGCGATCCTAATGCTACTGTTTATTATCTGGCACGAATGATTGAATCAGGTGAAGACCCTTTGTTTATCGCCCGTAGAATGCTCATACTTGCCTCAGAAGATATAGGAAATGCTAATCCTAATGCACTATTATTAGCAAACGCCTGCTTCGATGCTGTGCATAAAACCGGTTATCCTGAGTGCCGTATTATTCTCTCACAGTGTGCAATATACCTTGCCTGCTCTGCTAAAAGTAACGCCTCTTATATGGCTATCGAAGATGCATTGGAACTTGTAAGAAGAAAAGGAGATTTACCTGTTCCGCTTGTTATTAGAAATGCTCCTACGAATCTGATGAAAAATATTGGCTATGGCGCTGACTATAAATATGCTCATAGTTTTGAAGGAAATTTTGTAGATATGGAATTTATGCCCGATAGTATTAAAGGACAAAGACTGTATAATCCAGGTAAAAATTCCAGAGAGGAAGAAATAAGACAACGGTTGCGTAATTTATGGCAATCTAAATACAACTATTAATTCAGAAATTAAATAAAGTGATAAAAACACCAATTATAGAAAATCTTAAGCCATCAAATAATTTCTTTTTAATGGCAGGGCCATGTGTTGTTGAAAATACTGAAATGCCATTAGAGATAGCCAGGTATATATTAAAAATTGCTCAGAAATTTGATATACCTTTTATTTTTAAAGCATCTTACCGTAAAGCCAACAGATCAAAATCATCATCATTCCAAGGTATTGGTGATGAAATCGCACTTAACTGTCTGGGTGAAATAAGACGCGAACTACAAATTCCTGTCGTAACCGATATACACACCGCCGAAGAAGCCTCATTAGCTGCACCGTTTGTAGACATATTACAAATACCGGCATTTCTGTGCCGGCAAACCGATTTGTTGGAAGCCGCCGGAAAGACTGATAGATGGATAAATATTAAAAAAGGTCAGTTTCTTTCTGCAGAGTCTATGCAATTTGCTGTTGAAAAGGTTTATGATACTGGTAACAAGAAAGTAATTTTAACTGACAGGGGTACCATGTTTGGGTATCAGGATCTAATTGTAGATATGCGTTCTATCCCTATCATGCAGCAATATAATGTACCTGTTGTACTAGATGTTACTCATTCACTTCAACAACCTAATCAAACTTCCGGAGTAAGTGGTGGTTTACCATCAATGATATCAACTATTGCACGTGCAGGAATAGCATCAGGTGCTGATGGTATTTTTATTGAAACTCATCCCGATCCTGCAAATGCCAAATCTGATGGAGCTAACATGCTTCAACTTGATAAGTTAGAGAAGCTTTTGAAGGATTTAGTTATCTTAAGAGAAGCCTACTTAAAAACTATTTAAAAAACTCTCTAATTAAATGTTTGCCCCTTTTTTCATTAGTTACTATTGAAGCTTGATTTTATTTTACAATGATATCAGGGAAGAGCAGCAAAGTTAAATAAGCAAATCCCATTTCAAGGATGTAGTTTACACCTAATACTCCTAACATTGTAATAAAAATAAGTGATGGAACTTTTAAACCCGGTGTTTTCAACATAACAGGTAATCCTTTGCCAAAGAGATATAAAGAATAAAAAGCTGGTATTAAGGCAAGAACAAGTCGCCTGTCGAGATTTACCAAAATATAGGATAAGAAAAATGGTGTTAAAGCATAGATAACAAGTTTGCCACTCTTAACAAAATCCTTTTCTGATGAGAATTTCCCAGCTATACCATTAATAAAAAAAGTGAGTATTAGTATAGTAAGCAATTGCATTAAGATATAGAAAAGTGCTTTAATCAAAGGGAATGAAAACCGATAAGCATCTATATCCAGCACATTCCTAACAAAAAAGAAACTTCCCAAAGCTTGTGCAATTGCTCCTGCAAGTACCAGATTCATAGCATAGCCAAAAAAGTCTTCTTTAAGTGACCTTTTTTCGGCAGCTATTATTTTCCATTCATAAGCAGGATAAAAAATGATGCTCTTTATCCTTTCAAGCGTAAAGTTTGCCATAATAATGTCATTCGAGAATTAAAGATCGAAGTGATCCATTTTCATTAAAATCAACCTTCATTAAATTTGATGATGGAAGGAAGGTTAATATACCCAACTGACTGATATACGTTTTATTTGTTGCAATAGTATTTTTACCCAGAGCTATTTCAACTCTAACACTCTCAGGTATTCTATAGAATAATCCTTTGCTTTTACGCTTTGCATTGATTCTATTTGCCTCAAGTTGTCTTACTTTTTGATTTTGATGAAGAGATTTAATCGTTAAATTTACAGGATCCCCTACTCTATTGCTTTTATCAGTAATGCCATCAGTAGTTGAAAACCTGCATAAAGTGGTAAAATTATCAGGAGTCTTTTCAGTTGGAGTGTAGTAGAATGTATACACCTCTTCTGATGTTTGTGTTGATCCTTTAAAGAATGCCAAGTACTCATTCTCCATCTTGTTAAGTTGATTCAGCATAAACTGTAAACTTTCCTTTGTATAATTTACTTCCTGATAACCTGTAATTAAGCTAAACTTACTATCTTCAATACGGTATATTAGATCAGCAATTTCTCTTGCTTGTTGTTCATTTGATTTTTCAGAAATACTTCTTTTAAGCACTTTTTCTTCAATTGTAGTTGTATCAATGCTAACCCTCCGAATAATTGTGTCTACTTTTTCAATCAATACAGGTTTTAAGAGATCACGAAAAGGATTTTCGACTGATTTTGATTCACTTTTTTTGTCTGTATATGATTTAACAGAAAAGTACCCTGAAAGAAATCCTTCTTCAGTAAGATTGATCATTAATGACTTATCATCTTCCAATTTATTAGGTATTTGAGCGAAATAAAATTGGGTTGAGTCAATTTCCTTAACAGTAGTGAACTTTACATCACTAATTTTATATGAACTCTGGTCCTTAGATGTTACATCAGTCAACCCAAGTAGTTTGGTAGCAAACTCGCTATATTTCCCTTTGAATTTGTCTGTTTTGGTGATGAAAATATCAACTTTTATAGTGTGTAAAGGCAATGCGTAAATAAAGCCATCACTTTCAAATTTAATTTCAGTGGATTGTATAGGGAAACTGGAAATCTGCCCATACGACACTTTTACTGATGCCATTATAAGCAACAGGATAACAAAACTGAATAAACCTGTTTTCTTCATAACACTGGTTTTACGGGATCAAAGTTAAGAAGAAAAAGCCACTTCTATCAATTTCTTTATAAGTGGAGTGAAAGATGTTAAGCTAAGGCTTTACTTCATTTTCGAACTTCACAACCATGCCCAATTCATGTATTCTCTAAATGTCAATTTTATAATGGAAAGCGAAATACTCGTATTGAAGTTGTATTTAAATTGTATTGAAGTCGTATTTTATGCGTTATTCAACCGTTATTTGTACGTATTTTATACGTGTGTACACGTACGAAATACGTATGAAATACGTATAAAATACGTATGATATACGACTTCAGTCCCAATTCTGATCAACTTTTAACAAACCTCAGAACTTCACATGCCTTTTCTTAACCTCATGAAAATAATTCTCAATGCTATCTTTTATAAAAACACCTCAAGTGTTATTTGGCAGGATAAAAATTGAAAAGTCCTAACTATTAACTATTGGCTAGGTGACGCTAAACACACATTAAAGGTTCAGAAAATCAAAAGATGAAGTATGATAGGCATAAAACGAGAAAAGGTCAGGCTTTTATTTGCCTAACCTTTTCTTAATAAAATACTAAAGAGGAATTTTTCCTATACCAATCTTTACAATTTCACCATTTTTTCAACTAATTGCTTACCATCTTGTAAGGTTATAGTAACGAAATAAACCCCTGGTTTTAATGATCTAACTTCTATAATTCCTTTGTTCGACAGACTTCCAAAAGTTAGCACTTGTTCTCCTGTTAATGATCTGATTACACCTTTTTCAATTCTTCCAAAACCACTTAGCATCATGTTGTCACCTACAGGATTTGGGTAAATAGAAACCTGGTTTCTATTTAATTCATCAATGCCGGTAGTACAAGGAACAACTGTTACATCATATTTTCCATTACCGTTTAAAGTTGAAGAAGCTTGTAAACAAACGCTTGAACTGATAGTATAATCTTCAGTCTGCTCACCGGCTCCGGCATTATTGAATATCAGATTAGCACCTGTAAATCCTGAATCAAAAGTATAAGTGTACCACCCTTCAGTTTCAGTTAATGAAGCTCCGGGCCATCCACCAAGTACTTCAGGTCCCCAGGTATATAAGCTTACAGCAGTCCATGATTGTGGTTTAATGAATTTAACTTCAATACCAGGAGTTGCACAAGGAACAACTGTTACATCATATTTTCCATTACCATTTAACGTTGATGAAGCTTCAAGACAAACATCTCCAGTAATTAGATAATCTTCAGTTTGCTGTCCTGCACCTGCATTATTAAATATCAAGTTTGCACCAGTAAATGAAGCATCAAAAGTATAAGTGTACCAACCATCAACTTCAGTTAATGCAGCTCCCGGCCAACCACCAAGAACTTCAGGTCCCCAGGTATATAAGCTGACGGCAGTCCAACTTTCAGGTTTATGGAATTTTACTGTCCACCCTGATTCAGAGCAAGGAACAACTGTTACATCATATTTGCCGTTTACATTTAATGTTGAAGAAGCCTGAAGACAAACTGAGCTACTTATTACAAAATCTTCAGTTTGTTCACCAGCACCGGCATTATTGAAAATTAGATTTGCACCAGTAAATGACTCTTCAAAAGTATAGCTATACCATCCGTTGTCTTCTGTTAATGCAGTTCCCGGCCATCCACCTAAAGCTTCAGGGCCCCAGGTGTATAAACTAACTGCAGTCCAGCTGGCTGGTTTTTGGAATTTTACTGTAATAGCAGCACTTGCAAGATTTGTTACGAATAACAAGCCAATCATGATAATAAGATAATAACGTTTCATAAGCTTTCAATTTTGTTTGTGAGTGATGACTGTATTTTTAATAATGTTCTATTTCTATGCTTTACTCCTAAAAAAGATTTTACTTTATTAAAACAAGATAAGAATAGGGAGCTAAATTGATTATACTCTCAACTTGTACTGGATTACCTGTGAAGGCATCTTTCCAACCGGATCCTGTTAAACCTGATGGTACAGTATATGTTACATCCGCATTTCTTAAATTAGATATTACAAATACATTTTGTAGATCAGTAGTTTTAGTAAATGCACAAACAGTATTATTGGAGTATGCTGTTAAGGTTCCTTTTCTGATTGCATCGGAATTATTATAAAATGAAATAATCCTTTTATATTCAGAAACCATGGTTGGATTTAATGACCAATTAATAGTTGAATTTGTGAAAGGAAAGGTTAATCTAAATGGAGTACCAACTTCCTGACCATTATAAATCATAGGTACTCCTTTCATATAAGCTGCGACAATAAAAGCAGACATAGACCCTTTGTTACCTCCAAACAAGTCAAGTGGTGTACCATCGGAGCTGTTAACGTCATGATTAGTAATATATCGTACTACCCTGTTATTTGGATCAGCGCCTGTGTATTCACTTGTATTTACAGTATTAAAGTCAGTTGCAGGTTGATTATTCGTATATACTTTCTTTAATTGGTCATAAAAACGGAAGCCAAAATTGAAATCAAATCCTGCATCAAAATTTTCAGCTCTGGTGCCTTCAGCTAACATAAGAAGCTTGTGTGAAGAAATCTTGTGTAGTGTATCAATTGCCTGACGCCAAAAATCTACTGGAGGACCATCAGCATAATCACATCTGAATCCGTCGCAATTAGCTGTTAAAACCCAATATTTCATGGCTTTAATCATTGCTTTTCGCATATCTGAATTATCAAAATTGAGTTGAGCAACATCAGTCCAACCATTTGGGCTAATAATTTTGCCCGAATTATCTCTTTTATACCAATTTGCATTGCTCATCCAAACATGGTCCCATGAAGTATGGTTACCTACCCAATCAAGAATAACAGCCATGTTTTTTTCATGTGCACTTTCAATCAGGTTACGTAAGTCATTTAGTGTTCCAAATTCAGTATTAACTGCTTTATAATCCTTTATACAGTAAGGGGAATTGATTGCATTCAAAACACCTACGGGATAAATAGGCATTAAGTAAATTACATTTACTCCGAGGTTTTTAATCGAATCGAGACGTGATATCACACCTTTAAAATCGCCATTAGGGCTAAAAACCCGCATATTGACCTGATAAATTACAGCATCAGGAGCATCAGGTACGCCATTATAAGGAGTACCATATTGTGCTGGATCTGTATTAGGATTTGGCTTATTAGTGTTATCCTGATCGTCTGATTTCTGACAGGCAGACGACACCAATAGCATGAGCATTACAATGTAATTCAACATTTTATTAGATGTGTTATTTAGCAATTTTGTCATAATTAATTAGTTCTTTTCTCTGTTGATTATTTTATTGACTAAAAACAATCAATCAGTGTGAATCTCATGCTACTCAATCGGATTTCAATTTTTCTTCAATTTGAAAGTATATTGTCCGGCAGTATGTAAATCAAGAGTGATAGTATAATTTCCATCAGATGGAACAGTAAGATTAGACAGGTTTGGATTGTAAGGATAAAGTGGATTATCAGCATACTGAATATTTCCTTCACTATCGATTCCAAAGTCTATACTCCAGGCATTATTTGCACGAAACTTAAAAGATCCGGCATTTATCATATTTGCTGTAACGGTCCAAACCTTCTTTGTTTCATCGTAGGTCATTGGAGTATCGGTTGTCCATCCACCTGGTGTGGCATCACCAATAATAGACCATGTAGTCTTGGTTGCAGTCCACTTCATTGTATTTAAATTTGCTGATAGCTCATAGTAGCCAGCTTCAGTTACACTAAGGTTAGATCCGGGGAAATTAGCTTCAATCAAATTACCGCTTCCACCATCACCATATGCCATTGGCTCCCAAGCTGGTTGTGCGGTATATTTAAATTCAAATGTACCTCCCTCTGGAATATAAACGTATCCTTCATATAGACTATCAGAATTCACTGATACAATTGTAGATGCAGTTGCAGGATCCCATCCTTGATAGTCTCCGGGCACCCACAGGGTAGGAAATTCCTGTACTGGTAAAGGCGGTACAAAAGGAGTTACAGCAAGAAGAATGGTATTTGAATACGCAGGACGATCAACATAAGATTTAACTCTAACCGCTAATTGTGATGAAACACCTGCCTCTAATCCCAATCCATTTACAGTAATCTCATTCAAATCATAGCCCATTAAGCCTTTAGTGAGAATATCATCTCCAACAAATATTTCCTGAGCATGCGACCATGCATCAACTCCGGAAGTATCATCGGGTAGATCAAATTGCAGACTATAGGTAATTGCTGCATCTATTCCATAAGAGGGTGCCTGCCAGTTAAAATCAATTACTTTAACTGAATCATTATCAGCAGTGAGTATTAGCGAATTAACTGAGCTTTGAAAAGTTTGTGGAAAAGTCACTACTCCAAGTTTTGTGACTTCTGCGTCCTTTTTACATGCAATAATTAAAGGTAAGGCAAGTAAAAAGTAAAATGATTTAACTAAATATCTTTTCATTGGTGATTCTTTTTTAAATATTGTGACCGATTTTAATATCCGGTATTTTGTTTAAGATTTGGATTAGCGTTCAAAGCTGAAGTAGGTATTGGAAATAAATTAAAATGTGAATCTACAGCTGGAGCAAGTCCATGAGCTTTAGTAAATGTGTCAAAGCGAATCATATCCTGACGGCGATGACCTTCCCATGACAATTCAAAACCCCTCTCATTATATATATCAACCAACGTAGGATTATTAGCAAGAGCATCTAATCCAGCACGTTCACGCACCTGATCAACAAGTAATTTAGCAGCTGAAGCATCCCCATTTCGAACAAGGCATTCGGCTTTCATCAACATTATATCAGCATAACGATAAATAGGAAAATCGTTTGAAGCACCACCACTATTGGCAGGTAATGCAGGCCAGAATTTCTGACTACGAACACCATCATTTGGTGCTGCACCAGGATTATCAAGGTTGGTAACAGTCATTGAATAAACAAAGAATCCGGCAGGCTTTGGTCCATAAGGATCAGTTCCATATCTGAATTGACGTTTTCGAATATCGTTATCAGCAAATTTTGAAACATAATCCTCAGGTACGATTGTACCATTCCAGGCACTATAACCCAATAGATTGGTTCCATCGGCACCACCAAGACTTCTTACAGTAAAAATGTTTCTACCTACAACATCAACCTGTGTATAAATAGCGAGAATCGTTTCATCATCAGGACATACATCACCAAATAACTCAAAGTATTTTGATCCTAATGGATTTGATGCATCAAGAGCACCTGAATGAAGACGAAATCCTCCTTCGCTTACCTTATCACATGCGGCAATACATTCATTCCACATTGGTGTGCCTGTATATACTTCAGCATTAAGGTATAATTTGGCAAGAAGTGCGTAACCTGCCCATTTATTAAATCGGCCATAGTATGCACCACCTTTTTCAGGTGACAGTTTATCAACGTTGTTATTCAGTTCATCAACTACAAATTGAAAGACTTCCTGACGACTTTTTTGAGGCATTTTATCAACAGTTACATTATTCTCGGTATAAAATGGAACAGAGCCAAAATCATCGAGTAATAGATAGTAGAAAAATGCTCTTAATACTTTTGCTTCAGCTATTTTTGACTCATCGGCTCCAGCCTTTTCAAGCAGATTAACAGCTAAATTTGAACTAAATACTGATTTATATAACCAGTTCCAAGTGTTATTTATTTGGGAATGATCGGGCAGCCACTCACGTTTATACATCTGAGCAAAAGTTAGTTGCCAGTCACCAGTATTACGATGAGGAACTACCTGCTCATCTGTTGACATACAATTCACATCATACCAGCCGTTATCAGCACCGGCATAGCCAACACCATCCCAGTTTCCCGGTATCTGAGAATAAACGTTGGCCAGAGCTACATCTGCGCCGGTTGCCGAAGAATAGAAGTCAGAAGCAGAGTATTTATCATATACTTCTTCATCTACTTTAGTACAGCTAATTGTTATTAGGGTTGAAATTATCGCCAGAACTATAATTTTTTTCATTTGACCTTTTTATTAAGGGTTATTTTAATGTTACATTTAATCCTACAGCAAAGGTTGTTGTGCGAGGATATATTCCTCCATCAACGCCAAATCCGTTTGCTCCATTGATATTTATTTCTGGATCAAGTCCTGTATATTTTGTAAATAGTGCAAGATTTGATGCAGTAAATGATATCCGGAAGTTGCTAAAATACTTTAAGTGCTGAGTATTCAGGTTGTAACCTAAAGTTAGGTTCTCAAAACGTAAAAAATCTCCCTTTTCAAGCCATAAATCAGATGCGTATTTTGAAGTAAACAAGCCGAGATCTTCAGCACTGGTTAAAAGATTAGATTTGCCCAGATTCTCATAGTAGCTGAATGATGATTTAATACTGTTATAAATCTTATTTCCACCCTGTCCTCTGAATAACATTGATAAATCGAAATTTTTATAACTCAAAACAGGGGTAATTGCATAAGTATACGTAGGTAACGCAGATCCTTCAAATTTGCGATCAGCACTGGTACTTCCTCCATCGATAATTCCATCACCATTTACATCGACAACAGTCTCCTCGTTAGTTTCATTTTTCCCTTCATGCTGGAGGATATTAAATGTTCCTATAGGTTGTCCTTTAATAAGATAACTATTAACTCCCCATGGAACATAATCAGTATTTACAGGAACACCACTAATACTACCACTTAACTCTAATATTTCGTTTTTAAGCAATGACAAATTCCCATTTAAAGAAAATTTGAAATCATTGGATTCGTAAACAAGTCCGTTCAAATTAAAATCAATCCCCTCATTTAAAAGACTTCCAACATTAGCAACAATACTTCCATATGGGTATGGTGGTTGAGGAACAGTATAATAGAATAACAGATTCTTGGTTGTGGCACGGTATACATCTACAGAACCTGAAATACGATTATTCATTACTGAGAAATCAACCCCTACATTTGTTTGTGCTCTTGTTTCCCAGGTTAAATCACCATTCCCGTTTTGAGATATTGCAAAATTGGTGATCTGATTACCTCCAAAGTATGTTTGACCAGATGCAGCAACTAATTGAATTGAATTTTGTGGATACAAACCTTGTTGATTTCCGGTAACTCCATAACCAACTCTTAATTTCAAATCATTAATGAAATCAATACCATGCATGAAAGGTTCTTCGCTTATTCTCCATGCAACAGAAGCAGATGGGAAGTTTCCCCATTTATGATTTGTTCCAAAGACTGATGAACCGTCTCTTCTCAAACTTAAAGTGAGCAGGTAACGATTCATAAATGAATAATTGACCCTGCCTAAAAATGATACAGTGTTACGATCGTTTTTATAGGAATTGATATCACCAGGAACTATTTTACTTAAATCACCATTCTGTAAAGCATTAAAAGTGGTAATATCACTTATAAAGCCTTTCATTTGAGTGAAATTGCCATTATAAGACTGATTTTGCCACTCATAAACTGCAATAGCATCAAGACTATGTTCACCAATCAGAGTCTTATAATTCAGACTTATATCAGTGAGTTTTTCATCCTCATGCCAATTATTGATATTTGCTATTCCCTTTTGATCAATAGCACTTGCAACAGTTGATAAAGCAGGAAGATAATATCCAGAATTACCATCTAATTTACGCCAACTGCCAAACCATGATGCAGTTAAACCTTGGAATAACTGTAAGTCGGCTTTTAAACTTCCAAAAAGATTATTAGTTGTCTGTTCATTTACAACGGTTTGAGCAACAGCATATGGATTAATATATTGGAATACATTAGCATCAGTAAAGTAGCTACCATCGGTATTAAGAACAGGGTCAGTTGGTCTGCTTGAATACGTGTTACTGATTAAGTTAGAAGTAAATGCAGCACGACCGATACTTGAAGGACTACCAACATTATTTCTGGTTCCTCCGCTTAGATTTGCAGTAAGTATCAGTTTATTATTTAATGCTTTTTGAGTTGCCTGAAAGCGACCAATGTAATTTTCATTATCAGAATTGATTACAATTCCATTTTGAAGAATTGTTGAAACGGAGGCTCTGTAGTTGAAGTTATCGGTACCACCACCTATGGCAATACCATGATTCATTGTACTACCATTACGAGTTAATAAACCATACCAGTCAGTATTTGAACCATGATCGGTAGATACGGGTACACCCCATAACTGTCTTTGAGCACGCCATTCATCAGCTGATAACATGTCAAGCTTATTTGAAATCATATCAAATGAAACCGTACTGTTTAATTCTATTTGTGATGTACCCGATTTGCTCTTTTTGGTAGTAACTAGTATTACTCCCGGTGCTCCTCTTGAACCGTATATGGCAGTGGCTGATGCATCTTTAAGAATATCTATTGTTTCGATTTCTTCAGGTGGCAATTGATTTAGAAAATCCATATTACCCTGAATTCCATCTATGACTACTAATGGATTGCTTCCACCAATAAGCGAAGTTATTCCTCTAACGCGGACACCAGGAGTTGAACCTGGTTCACTTCCTGTTTGAGTTACGACAACACCTGCTGCTTTTCCGGCTATTTGCTGTAAAGGATTTGTAATAGCTCCCCTATTTAGATTTTCTTGTGAAATACTTGCAACTGCACCTGTAACATCCTTTTTACGTAATGTTCCATATCCAACAACAACAACTTCCTGTAATGAGGCAGTTTCCTCACTTAAAATTATTGATGATCCAATTTGATTTGCAGGTAACTGAACAGTTTTGTATCCAATGAAACTGATCAAAACAATAGATTTTTCAGACGCAACTTTCAAAACAAAATTACCTCCTGCATCTGAAATGGTTCCATTGAATGTACCAACTTCCTGGATTGTTGCTCCTGGTAATGTTTGATTCTTTTCATCTGAAATTTTACTCTTTACGGTGTATTGTCCCTGGGCAAAAGTGGTGATACCCACTAAATTGAACAGTAAACAATAAAGTACAAATCTCAATTTCATATAGTTTAAATTTTAATGGTAAGTTGATTTAAAACTTGAAGT
>JBLMZZ010000017.1:0-30748 GCA_050259095.1 Omnitrophica WOR_2 bacterium
GGTGCATTATCTTTTGAAGACGGATTAAAACTGGTTTATGCACGTGCTATGGCAATGCAGAAAGCCTGTGAAGCTGAACCAAGTACTATGGCCGCTATACTCGGACTAGATGATATGAAAGTTGAAGAAGTAATTAGCAGTATTGATGAAATTGTTGTACCTGCTAATTACAATAGTCCCGGTCAATTAGTAATTTCAGGATCGGTTAAAGGTATTGAAATTGCTTGTGAGAAACTAAAGGCAGCAGGTGCTAAGAGAGCTTTACCTCTAAAGGTTGGAGGTGCTTTTCATTCACCCTTAATGGAACCTGCACGTATTGAACTGGCAGCAGCCATCAATAATACTGTTTTTAATAAACCTGTTTGTCCGGTATATCAAAACGTTACAGCTAAACCGGTAATTGATCCTGCAGTAATAAGAGAGAATCTTGTTAAACAACTTACAGCACCCGTAAGATGGACTCAAACCATACAGAATATGGTATCAAATGGAGCCACTACATTCATTGAAGTTGGTCCGGGTACCGTATTACAAGGATTAGTTAAGAAAATTGCTCCTGAAGTTGAAGCACTGAGTGCTGAGTAAAAGGCTGTCAGCTACCGATCAACATACTGCTGTTCATAGTACTTCTGGTATTCGCCAGAAGTTACTTTGTTCAGCCATTCTTCATTCGTAAGATACCAATCTACAGTTTCTTCAAAGCCCTCAGTGAATTTTACCGTTGGCTCCCATCCTAATTCAGCTTTTATTTTTGATGCATCAATTGCATATCTTAAATCATGACCTGCACGGTCTTTTACAAATGTGATAAGTTCAGCTGAATCTCCCGGCTTGCGATTGAGGCGGGTATCCATGATATCGCATAGCTTGCGTATTAAATCAATGTTTTTCCACTCATTGTTACCACCAATGTTGTAAGTTTCACCCGTTTTCCCTTTATGAAATATAAGGTCGATTGCCTTAGCATGATCTTCTACGAAAAGCCAATCGCGTATATTTTCTCCCTTTCCATAAACTGGCAAGGGTTTCATGTTCCTGATATTGTGGATAAACAGGGGAATAAGCTTTTCAGGAAACTGGAAAGGTCCATAATTGTTGGAGCAGTTTGAAACAACTACCGGCAATCCGAATGTATGAAAGTATGCCCTTACCAGATGATCACTACTTGCTTTACTTGCAGAGTATGGACTTCGGGGATCATAGGAAGTGTCTTCAGTAAACTTACCTTCATTACCAAGTGAACCGTACACTTCATCGGTTGAGATGTGATAAAATCTCTTGTTTTCACAATCAGATTTCCAATGAGTAAGTGCCGCATTCAAAAGGTTAACCGTACCTACAATGTTGGTCATAATGAAATCCATAGGATTAGTGATTGACCTGTCGACATGAGATTCGGCAGCAAGATGAATTACTCCGTCGAATTTCCATTCGCTGAAAAGCTGATGGATAAAAGGAGCATCAACAATATCACCTTTTATAAAGGTATAATTGGGTGCCTTTTCAACATCCTTTAAATTATTCAGATTACCGGCATAAGTCAATTTATCAAGGTTAACAACATGATAATCCTTATATCTGTTAACAAAGAGTCTTACAACATGTGATCCTATAAAACCGGCACCACCGGTAATTAAAATATTTTTCATAACATAACTTTCTTTTCAGCGAGCGCTTTTTCCCAGTTCCAGGCTGATTGCATCATTTCATCAATATTCTTCTGAGCCTTCCAGCCCAACACTTCATTTGCATAAGAAGTATCAGCCCAAACCTTTTCAATATCACCGGGACGCCTGCCTATAATCTCATAATTTAATTTCTGTCCTGCAACTTTCTCAAACGACTTAATAACTTCAAGTACTGTAAATCCATTACCTGTCCCGAGATTAAATATCTCATAATCACCGGCAGATTTACCTGAGATCATACGATCAACAGCAACGCAATGTGCCTGTGCAAGATCAACAACGTGAATGTAATCACGCACAGGCGTTCCATCTACAGTGTTATAATCTGATCCAAATACTTTAAGCATTTGGCGTTTGCCTATGGCTGTTTGTGTTATAAATGGAACCAGATTATTTGGAACACCGATTGGCAATTCACCAATGAGTGAAGATTCATGAGCACCAATTGGATTGAAGTAACGTAAAGAAATGCTTTTCAGGTTTTCAGCTTCAACGGCAAACCTTATAATCTGTTCACACATTTGCTTCGTATTACCATATGGCGACCAAGCCTCCTTTATGGGTGATGTTTCTTTTACAGGAAGTTCATCGGGTTGACCATATACTGTGCATGATGATGAGAACACCAGGTTAGCTATATGGTTATTTTTCATTCCTTCGAGCACATTAATCAGAGACACCAGATTATTCCTGTAGTACATCAAAGGTTTTTCGGTTGATTCGCCAACTGCCTTGAAAGCTGCAAAGTGAATGATCCCTGCAAGATCGTTATGACTTTCGAAGAATGATCTTGTTAATTGGGTATCAGTAAGATCAAGATTCACAAATTCGGGCCTTTTGCCGGTAATAAGTGCTATGCGGTCGACAACATACTCATAAGAATTTGAAAGATTATCAACGATCACTACATCGTAACCTTTCTTTTGCAATTCAACAACGGTATGTGATCCTATATAGCCGGTACCACCTGTAACAAGAATTTTCATATAGTTACTTTTCTAACCTTTCCGTCTTTCAACTGATACTTTTCATGACTTTCGCTACATTCAGCAAAACCCTGAGCATTGAAGTTAAGTTTATGGCCATACTCACTCATCCATCCTGTTTGTTTTGCAGGGTTACCAACAACAAGTGCATAAGGCGGCACTTCTTTAGTAACCACTGCTCCAGCTCCTATAAAAGCATATTCACCAATATCGTGACCACAAACAATAGTGGCATTAGCACCGATGGATGCACCTTTCTTTACCAATGTGCGACTGTAGCTATTGCGCCGGTTGACTGCACTCCTCGGGTTAATAACATTGGTAAAAACCATTGAAGGGCCTAAGAATACATCATCCTCACAAGTAACGCCTGTGTATATTGATACATTGTTTTGAATCTTCACATTCTTTCCAAGTATTACACCTGGTGATACAACCACATTCTGGCCGATATTGCATTGATCACCAATGACACAACCTTCCATGATATGACTGAAGTGCCAGATTTTAACACCTTTACCAATAGTACAGCCTTCGTCGATAACTGCCGTTTCGTGTGCGAAGTATTCCTTTGATTCCTGCATGAATTCGCTTTTTTGTTACAATTTACCTGTTCACAAAATCAAGTAATGTACTGGTAATATATTTTAATTGCTCCTCATCCAATTCAGTATGCATAGGTAGTGATACAACCGTTGAACAAAGATGTTCAGTTACAGGAAAATCACCTTGTTTATATCGTGGGTCGAGATAGGCTTTTTGCATATGTAGGGGAACAGGGTAATATATCATTGCAGGCACCTGATGCTGAGCCATATGTTCAGTTAATGCATTGCGATCAATACCAGATGTAACAAGCGTGTATTGATGATATGCATGTGTGGAGTGTTTTGAAGTGACCGGAGTTTTAATCTTTGGATTATTGGCAAAAGCCTTGTTATAGTAATTTGCAGCTTTGTTGCGGGCAGCATTGTATTCATCAAGATGATTCAATTTAACATCGAGGATGGCAGCCTGAATACTGTCGAGTCTGCTATTAACACCAATATAATCGTGATAATATCTAACAGTCATACCATGATTAACCATTACTCGAAGCATTTTGGCAAGCTCATCATCGTTGGTAAAAATAGCACCACCATCACCATAACAACCCAAATTTTTGCTTGGGAAAAAAGAAGTACAGCCAATATGGCCAATTGTACCTGATTTCTTATGGGTACCATCTTTGAAGATATAATCGGCACCAATTGACTGGCATGCATCTTCAATTACATACAGTTTATTTTCCTTAGCAATTTCGAGAATAGCTTCCATATCAGCACACTGTCCGAAGAGATGTACCGGAACAATTGCCTTTGTTTTGGGTGTAATAGCACGTTTTATAGCTTCAGGATCAATGTTGAAAGTATCTGGATCTACATCTACTACAACAGGAGTCAATCCTAAAAGAGCAATAACTTCGGCAGTTGCAATGAACGTAAATGAAGTAGTGATTACTTCATCACCAGGTTTAAGATTGAGTGCCATCATTGAAACAGTGAGAGCATCAGTACCGTTGGCACATGGAATAACATGTTTTACATCGAGATATTTCTCCAGATGTTCCTGGAAATTTTTTACAGCAGGGCCGTTAATAAAAGCAGTTGAATCGATAACTGCAGCTATTGAAGAATCAATTTGATCCTTAATTTTTAGATATTGACTTTTTAAGTCAACCATTGAAATCTTATTCATGCATCGGAGTATTTAATGGGATGAGGCTGAAATTAATAAATATTTTAATTTTCAAAAGTGTGCAGCAAATATACAACTATTGGTGCTTTGATAAAAAATATGCTTAAAACACAAAAATAGTGTGGTTAAGGCGGTAATGTGTATATTTGTGTGCCAAATCAATCACTCCATTTAATGTTCAAGTTTAGGACAATTACATTTCTCAGCACTCTTATAAGCCTTTCAATCAGTTTATTATTAATATCCTCAGAAGCACAGGCACAGAAGAGTATAAAAGATTCAACCATCTCGGTTCATTTAATTATGGGTCATTATGATCAACAATTCCCGGGAGGTGATCTGGCAAAAAGATTTGGTGGTAACTCAATGGTTGGTCCCGGCTATTTTTATAAAACATCGGGTAACTGGATATTTGGTGCTGATTGCGGTTTTATCTTCGGCAATAAAGTCAAAGAATCACATAATGTTCTAAGCAATATTGAGACAGAGGATGGCAATATTGTAGATATGGAAGGTATTTATGCAACTTATGATTTCTTTGAGCGGGGTTTCACGGTTTTAGGTAAGGTAGGAAAGGTTATTTCATTAAACAAGCCTAATGCAAATTCGGGTATTATGATTGGAATTGGTGGCGGCTATATGCAACACAAGATATTTATTGAACACAGAGATCAAACAGCTCCTCAAATAACCGGTGATTATGCAAAAGGATATGATGAACTTAAGAGAGGACCGGCTGTAAATGCTTTTGCAGGATATCTTTTTCTCGGCAACAACCGTATTGTTAATTTTTATTTAGGTGCCGAACTTACTGCTGGATTTACACAGTATGTACATCCTTATTCATTTAATAGCATGAAATACAATACAGGTAATTTTACTGATTTGCTTTTCTCGCTTAAGTTCGGTTGGTTAATCCCTGTTTACAGAAGGGCACCGAAGGAATTTTACTACTATTGATACATTATTAATACCGGTAATCCTCATAAATCAAACAATCTTTGTTGATGAGACAAATTTATAGCATAATAATAGGTTTATACTATCTGTCGCTCAGGCTGGGTTCTTTGTTTAATCAAAAGGCAAAAGATTGGTTTTATGGTCGCAGGGAGTTATTTAAAAAGCTTGATGAAGTATTTACTACTCATTACTCTAATGAAAACCCATCACCAGTTATCTGGATTCACTGTGCTTCACTCGGCGAATATGAACAAGGTCGTCCGGTAATACATGAATTGAAGAAACGGTTTCCGGGATTCACTATTCTACTGACTTTTTTCTCCCCCTCAGGATTCAACAATAAGTCACAGAATTCGGAAGCTGACTATGTATTTTACCTTCCAATTGATTCCCGGCGAAATGCCAGGAGATTTGTTAAGACTGTAGCACCATCAATGGCTATATTCGTTAAGTACGAATTTTGGTTTAACTATCTTAATGAGCTATTTATAAATAAGGTACCAACTTATACAGTATCAGCTATCTTTCGCCCCGAGCAACATTTCTTTAAATGGTATGGAGGATGGTTTAGAAATCATCTTCGCAAGTTGAATAAGATATTCGTTCAGGATGAAGAATCAGCTGAATTACTGAACATGATTGACGTAAACAACACTGTTATATGCGGTGATACGCGTTTTGACAGAGTTTCGGGGATAATGCAACAACAAATACCACTGCCTGTAATTGAGAGCTTCCTGGGTCCCGGGAAAATACTTGTTGCCGGGAGTACATGGCCTGCAGATGAAGAACTCTTAAAAGATCTTTCCAAATCTATTAATGGTACCTTTAAAATGATCATTGCCCCGCATGAAGTGAACACTCATCATATTAGTGAACTCATCGCACGTTTTGGTAATGAAGCAATACTTTATAGTCAGGTAGTAACCTCTGAAGCAGCTGATAAGAAAGTTCTTATCATTGATACCATAGGTATTCTCTCACAAATATACCGTTATGCTGACATTGCCTACATTGGTGGTGGTTTCGGAGTAGGGATACACAATACCCTTGAAGCTGCAGTGTACGGTGTGCCTGTAATATTCGGTCCTAATTACCAACGTTTCAGGGAAGCAAAGGAATTAATTGCTTATAACGGAGCACTCAGTATTAAAGACTCTCAGGAACTAATCAGGGAAGTAAACTCCTTTATTGAATCACCCGACAGACTTGAAATCTTTGCATTAGCTGCGGGACAATATGTAAGAGACCGGACAGGAGCAACCGAAAAGATCATGACAGAAATTGAGAATTATATAGCGAACGTTATATCTCAATAATCTTTCTTTCGGCCATAGCCGGATTATCAATCTGAAAAATCACTATACACAATCCTTCTCCTTCAAAGGCTGCTGAAAACGAATGTGTTCTATTAAACACCTGACGCCAGTTACCACTTATTGTTGAAGTTTCATGCACATGACCATGAAGTGTAATGTAGGGTTGTTTATCTTCTATAAATTGTGCAATTGCTTTGCTGCCAATGCTGATATTGCCTGATATCTGATCAAGTAGTGAGGCAAATGGCGGTGAGTGCATAATAAAAATGGCTTTATCCAATTGATCATTGCCAACCAGCGCTTCAAGATCGTCTTTAATGATGTTATTATCACCGGGCTGCAATGGAACGCTCTTAAACCCATCTTCAGGTTTCAAACAACCGGGACTGATGGTAAAGTCAATGTCATATTTCTCCCAGTCCTTAATTCTGAAAGGGGTTGGAGGAACATACGAATATCCGTAGATGTTATAAGGACCAAACTTTACTTTTTCACTGTTAAGGAATTTCCAGAGTTCTTTTTCAGCACCTAGTTTAAAACCGGGCATGTCAACTTTATAATCATCATTACCTGAAATAAGATAGACTTCAGGGTAATTACATCCAAGTTGTTTTTGCAGTTTCTGAAATAAGGGTATCATAAATTCCCTTATAAAGGGATTTTCGGTATTATTGTATCTCTTATCTGAAACTCTCACTAAAGGCAATAAATCACCACCAAGAAAGAGAAATGGAGGTTTGTTTCTGGCTATTTCTCTAACTAAAAGCTCATATTTGTGCTTGTTGCCATGAAGATCCGAAACAAAATAGCATGTTGTCATAGAATCCTTTTATTTAAAAGGCTGAAAGATATAAAGATAAATAGTAGGTGCTAAAATAGCAAAATCTTATCTTTGCGGTAAATAAAAATAAAAATGAACAAACCGTCGGAAACGGATAATAAGCCTGTTATAGGAATTTCGACTGGTGATCCGAATGGCATAGGGTATGAGATAATCATTAAAGCCTTGTCAGATAATCGCCTATTCGAAATGATGACACCAGTGGTTTATGGACTGACAAAAGTTGCTTCGTACCATAAGAAGATGATTAACCTGTCGGATTTTAGCTTTAATATCATAAAGAAAGCCGATATGATAAATCATAAAAGAGCTAATCTGGTCAATTTGCACGATAATGAAGTAAGGATAGAACTGGGCAAGTCCACCAGCATTGCAGGTGAACAGGCGTTTCTTTCACTTACTGCTGCTACCGATGATTTAAAGAATGGGTTGATCAATGCACTGGTAACAGCACCGATTAATAAAAAGAATATTCAATCTGATAAATTCAATTTCCCCGGTCACACTGAGTATCTGGCAGAGAAGTTCAATTCACCCGATCACCTGATGCTAATGGTTAGTAATAATCTGCGAATTGGTGTTGTGACAGGGCATATACCTGTGAATGAGATTTCATCAAAGCTGTCTATTGAACTTATCTTACATAAAATTGGAATTCTTCATAACTCTTTGTTGGTTGATTTTGGTATAAGAGCACCTCGCATTGCAATCATGGGACTCAATCCACATGCAGGTGATGATGGATTAATTGGAAACGAAGAAAATACCATTATTAAGCCGGCAATTGAAAAAGCAAGAGAGAAAGGATATCTGGTTTTCGGACCGTACCCTGCTGATGGTTTCTTTGGATCATCAGGATTTATGAAGTTCGATGGCATTTTGGCCATGTATCATGACCAGGGAATGTTACCTTTTAAAACACTTTCATTTGAATCAGGTGTAAATTATACTGCCGGCTTACCGGTAATACGAACATCACCGGCACATGGAACAGCATATGACATTGCAGGAAAAGACGTTGCATCAGCTGACTCTTTCAGAGCAGCCATGTATCTTGCCTGTGATATTTATTATCATCGAAAAGAATATGCTGAAATTTCAGCTGACCCATTAAAGGCAGCACGACACGAAGCTGATACCTGATAACCCTTGTTAACTTATTTTATTACATCTAAACTTGCCTGAATTGAAGGAATATACTATCAAAGAAGTAGCGGAAATAGTGTCCGGTAAATTGTTTTTTCATTCTGAACGTATCTTAATCAGTGACTTGGTAACAGATAGCAGGAAACTTAATTCACCTGTTACCTCATTGTTCTTTGCACTGGTTACCAAGCGTAATGACGGTCACCGATATATTGAAGATCTGATAAAACAGGGTGTTCGGAATTTTTGTGTAATGAGTGTTCCTTCTCATCTGAAAGTGAAAGCTAATTTCATTGAAGTTGATGACACATTACTTGCACTTCAAAAACTGTCGGCTTTTCATAGAGAACAATTCAATATTCCGGTTATTGGAATTACAGGAAGTAATGGTAAAACAATCGTTAAAGAATGGTTGTGGCAATTGCTATCAGAAGAAAAGACCATTGTTAGAAGTCCGCAAAGCTACAATTCCCAGATAGGAGTTCCTTTGTCGGTTTGGCAGATGAGATCATTGCACAATCTTGCAATTTTCGAAGCAGGTATTTCAGAGCCCGGTGAAATGGATCGTCTTCAGAAGATAATTGCTCCAACCATAGGTATAATTACTAACATTGGCAAGGCACATGATCAGTTTTTTGAATCACAGCAACAAAAGACCGATGAGAAAATCAAGTTATTTATAAATGCTGAAAAAATCATTTATTGCCGCGATTCAGAGATCATTCACAATGAATTATCAGGTGAATATTTCAATAAATTGATTACCGGCAACATGCCAGAGAAATTTACCTGGGGATATCATAGTAAATCTGATTTGCGAATAAAGGAAGTGGTCATTAACAGGAAGTCAACAACTATTGTTAGCAAATACAAAGGGAATGAGCAAAATATTACAGTTCCTTTTACGGATGCTGCTTCTTTTGAAAATGCCATGCATTGTTGGTCAACCATGCTGTTACTGGGCTATGGTCCCGAAGTAATACGTAACAGGATGCTGAAATTGCAACCTGTAGCCATGCGTCTTGAGATGAAAGAAGGTGTGAATGGATGCCTCATCATTAATGACACTTATAGTTCCGACCCTGATTCTTTGGCCAATGCTCTTGATTTTCTTATTCAGCAGACGCGGAATGAAAAGAAGACTGTAATATTAAGCGACATGCTTCAAAGTTCAGTCAATGAAGAGAGTTTGTACAAATTGATTGCTCAGTTACTTACAGGTAAGGGAATCACCAGATTGATCGGTATTGGGACTACTATTAAAAAATACTGTGCATTATTCCCAATGCAAAAGCAATTCTTTGAGAGTACTGATGCATTCATTGCCGAATCGAATAACTTATACTTCCGTAACGAGAGTATTCTTATAAAAGGTGCCCGATTGTTTGCGTTTGAACGCATTAATGAAATCCTTCAACAGAAATCGCATGAAACTATACTTGAAGTTAATTTGAGTGCGCTTGTTCACAATCTCAATTACTTTAGAACAGCCATAAAGCCCGAAACTAAAGTTATGGCTATGGTTAAAGCATTTTCTTATGGCAGTGGAAGTTTTGAAATAGCTAATACTCTGCAGTTTCATCATGCTGATTACCTCGCAGTTGCCTATGCTGATGAAGGTGTTGAACTTCGAAAGGCCGGAATTAGTCTTCCAATTATGGTCATGAATCCGGAGATGACAGGTATGGAGTCGATGATTAAGTATGATCTTGAACCTGAAATATATAGTTTCAGGACATTACAGCTTTTTTCTAAGGCACTTGAAACTTATAATGGAAAGCCCGATTTTGTTGCTAATATCCACATTAAGTTAGATACCGGAATGCATAGATTAGGATTTATGGAGGATGAAATCGATGCACTGTCCGAAGAGTTGAATGCAAATCCCGGACTTAAAGTGGTATCAGCATTCTCACATCTTGCAGCCAGTGAGAGTAAAGAGTATGATTGGTTTACTGCATTACAGATACAGAATTTTGAAAGAATGACATGGAGCCTCAAGGAAAACATTGGGTATTCATTTATGCGGCACATACTTAATTCGGCAGGTATTATTCGTCATTCAAATGCCCGGTTTGACATGGTACGATTAGGCATTTCACTTTACGGGATTTCACCCTTACCGCATGTTCAAAATAAACTGGAAGTTGTTAGCAGCCTTAAAACAATAATATCACAGATCAAGAATATTCCTGAAGGTGAAGCAGTTGGTTATAACTGTCGTTGGATAGCACCCAAAGACAGCGTCATTGCTATAGTGCCCATTGGTTATGCAGATGGACTGGGACGGAAGCTAAGCAACGGAGTAGGTTGTATGTATTTGAAGAACAAGATTGTGCCTATAATTGGCAATATTAACATGGATATGACCATGATTGATATTACCGGGATTGATGATGCGGAGGAAGGTGATGAAGTGATTGTTTTTGGGAAAGAGATTTCCATAAACCGGATGGCCGAATTAATGGAAACTATTCCTTATGAAATTCTCACAGGAATATCACGAAGGGTAAAAAGAGTTTACTATCAGGAATAAGATCAAGCTGCTTTATCAGCAATTATACTTTTACTGCAATTATTTGTTCAATAGCATCAAGTTCATCGACAGTAAAATCAGTATTTTCTAACGTTTTGAGGTTGTCTTCAAGTTGCTCAACACTACTGGCTCCTACAAGTACTGATGTCACTCTGTGATCTTTTAATACCCAGGCAAGTGCCATCTGTGCGAGTTTTTGTCCCCTCTTACCCGCAATATCATTAAGTCGTCTTATCTTGTCGAGTTTCTCGGGGGTGATAGATTCAGGTTTAAGAAAGTGTGCTTTTGAAGCACGCGAACCAACCGGAATGCCATTTAAATATCGGTCACTCAGTAATCCTTGTGCCAGGGGAGAATAGACAATACAACCTATACCCTTCTCTTCCAACACATCAAGTAATCCATGCTCCACCCATCTGTCGAACATTGAATACCTGGGTTGATGTATCAGGCAGTTAACTCCCGCAGCTTTTAATAATTCAGTAGCTTTTTTAGTTAGTTCGGCATTATAATTTGAAAGTCCAACATATAGTGCTTTCCCCTGTTTCACAATATCAACTAATGCACCCATTGTTTCTTCCATTGGAGTATCAGGGTCATAACGATGTGAGTAGAAGATATCAACATAATCGAGCTTTAATCTCTTCAGGCTCTGATCAAGACTCGACATAAGGTATTTTCTGGAACCTCCATCACCATAAGGACCAGGCCACATGAGATAACCTGCCTTACTTGAAATGATCATTTCGTCCCGATAAGCTTTGAAATCAGTTGACAATATTCTTCCCATTGTAGTTTCTGCACTACCTTCAGGAGGACCGTAATTGTTGGCCAGATCAAAATGTGTTATGCCTTTATCAAATGCATGCCAGAGCATCTTACGACTGTTTTCAAACACATCATCCCCACCGAAGTTATGCCATAAACCCAGTGAAACAGGAGGCAGATAAAGTCCGCTCTTCCCACATTTATTATATTTCATCTGATTGTACCTGTCGTCTGCAGGTTTGAAGGTTGTATCCATCTTATAATTTTCTTCAGTAGTTAATTCAGCTGATTTATTGAAGCTCAGTATTTAAAAAGCTGCTTTATCTTAAACCTTATAAATGCATTCAATCAACAAATAACAAGACTAATTGTCGTGACGCTCCTTTTCTTTGGTGTTATTGAGGTTGATCTGTTTAAAGTATCCAAATACTTTTACTGCATCATCTTTAATCAATGATAATTTAACCGGTTTTATCATCCAGAAAAGCCATCCTATCAGGCCTCCCCAAAGAAAAAATGCAATGAATTGCAGTAACGAAAAGATAACTGCAATTTCGGGACTGAGTCCATAAAATGAGAAAAGAAATATAAGACTGGCTTCACGAGTGCCAAAACCTGCTATTGTAATAGGAATCAATGTAACCAAGCTCATCAGACTGAGAATAAACCCTACTTCAGTCAAGGTTATTCTTTGTCCCAGTGATAAAAGGATAAACCAGTTTGCAACATAAAAGATCAGGTAGGCAAGTAGTGTTAAAAGCCAGGGTACTACCATTTTTGCATGAAACATCTCAGTCCAAGCTTCATAGATAAAAGTAAACCAAACTCTTTGCTTGTCCGACTTTATCATTTTTAATATTATCTTTCCGGTAATCCATGCAATTAGCATAATAACCCCAACAATAAGCAGATAGAGCAAAGCATGAAGATTACCAAGAACTTTATAATAGAACAGGATGCCTGATGTGCCGAACCATATTAACATTGCAAAATCAAATATCCTGTCAATGACAATGGTTTTGAATGAATGGAAGAAATCGATCTTCCGCTCTGACCTAACGTAATAGAGACGTGCAATCTCCCCAACTCTGCCGGGAGTTAGTAATCCAATGGTGAATGAAGACATGTAGGCCAGAAAGGCTGAATAATACGGGTAGATACAACCCTCAGCCTTAAGTAAGAGATTCCACCGGACACTCTTAAATCCAAGCACTAATATAACCCCGGTGAGAGAAATGAGGTACCAGTTTAAGTTAAGACGATTAAAAACTGTGGTAAATTGTTGGGGATCCCAGTTAATTCGGGTTATCAGGAATGCAAGGATTGCAAGACTTCCTATTACTTTAAGCAATTGTGATCCTGTCTGTTTATTCATTGATGTCAGGTAAGATTTTCTCTTTTAATACTGAAGGTTGCTTTCTTCCAAATATTACGTGTTTTCTCAAACACCCTTCCCACTTTATCGGGTGGCAATTGTGCTACAAACCATCTGGCCAATGGAGTTCCCAGTATAATAAATAATGCATCGATGGCAAACTCCATCAGATATCTGCTGAGCGGAAATCCTTTAATTTCATATCCAAAGTCAGGATTTGGTAATCCTAATATTTTACGAAAGTGGAAACGGATAAAAGTGCCTCGTTTTTTAAGATCATAGCCATGGGAGTGCATGGTAATTGCCTCATTGATTGAAATGGGGCTAAGATCAAGAACTCCTTCTCTTTTCATAGCATCCAGTATCTCTTGTCCTTTTTTGCTACGGGCAATTATCATAGAAAACCCTCTGCCTCGTTCTTCATACACCGGTGCCCAGGCATCACCACCTGAGATATCAGTAAATTCGTTACTAAGGTCGGTACAGAGCAGTGAGTTAGTGAGAATGTGAAAAGGGATAAGGTAGTTTGCATGAAATTTAGGGAGCTGTATAATGCGCCCGTCATTCAATTCAACTCTCATATTTCCGGGCCATTCTCCATATCTAAACCAAAGCTTTTTAATCTGATGATAGTCTTTTACTTTATATGACCTCAGAAAGCTGCTTATTGAACTAAAATGAAGTGTGTTACCATAAAAGGGACCAAAAATATACTCTATATTCTTAATAACCGGATCATTTGCTGCCTGAAGTTTCCTGATACTCTGCACTTGCGGTGGCAAACCCACATAAGCTAAGCGACCATTAAAAGATTCAATCTCAGGTAGTATTTCATTAACTGATGTAATGATATATTTACTTTGTGCAGCTGAGAGTATCTGCTCAGGTGTTGTTGCAATAAAAGATTTAGTGAGCCATGGCTTTTCATCCGACATTCCGGTAACTACAGCACCGTCTATTTTACCTGTTTTTAATAACCAGATTAGTATGGCACTAATTATACCACCACTCGCACCGGCACTTCTTACATCCGGTTGACTTGCAAAACCAATATTGATGGAATAGACAGGACCAGTGTAAACATGAAATTCAGGGGCATCATGATAAAACAATTGCCTGTACTTTTTAAAGTCAAATTCCTTACCCGGACATGACAATAACATTCGGTCAGCTATTAAGTCACTTGGTTCAGTCACAACAATCGGGCGATAATCACCTTCACGGTCAGTAAATACAAGATTCCCTTCCGACAAACCTACACAGCTTCCGCAACGTGTGCATAGGTCCGAATGCATAATGAACTTAAGCTTGTCAATATTCCTTTGATTTTGTACCAAAATAAGGTTATTATAATTGATAATTCTCTTTAACACAGACATAAAACTGCCGAATACCTAATTCTGACAGGAAAGTACCCTGAAATCTATTTAGCAACCTTTCAGCAGCATTTTGAAGTTTAACCGGACCAACAGGCAGCAAGACAGTTCCCTTATGAAATATAAGCTTCCATTTCGTCTGTTTAAGTAGTTCCTTAACCTCTTTTGAAGCAGGAAACCGATGTGGTCCTTCGCCATGACCTCCAAAAAGAAATGTAAAGATACGGTAAGGAATTTCACTGGTAGCAGGTGGACAACTCAATACAAGTCTTGCATTTGGAACTGATATCCTGTATAGTTCAGTTAAAAATGCAACCGGATCAGAAACATGTTCCAATGTTTCAAGGCTTAGCACTCTGTCGAATTCCTGATCTTTAAAAGGCAGGTTACTGTATGAATCAATCTTAACCTGATTTACATATTGCCTGATATTAGCAGCAACTTTCATCAATCCAGCTGAAATTTCAGCATTTACAACATTAGCACCTGGTTGTTCTCTAATGATGTAATCATTAGCCTCACAATCACGTGATGAGATATTTATTACTTTGCAGCCTTCAAATAGCTGCAGATGTTTTATCGATTCCTGAAAACGCTGATCGTGTGCTTCTTTTACTTTATTATTCTCTTTAACGTAAACATCGGCAACATGGTCCCAATGCTGTTCAACTTCACGATCAGTCCAATTGTTTTTTGGATGGCCGCTCTTACTCATCCCTTTTTACGGTTAAGTAAAGCAATCTGATCAGCCAATAATCCGAAGAAGAAAAGGAACATCCCAAGTGTCAGTAGGATAATAGAGGAATTTGGCACCCTGAAATAAACAAAATAGCCGGCCATTCCCCATAATATACCAATCAGTGCGCAAATAACACTAGCAGGGAAGAACACTTTCAAAGGATTAAAAAGCATGATTATTCTAAAAAGAAGTAATAAAGTTTTACTTCCATCTTTTAAGAACTTAACATTGCTACTTCGACCAACACGTTCGGAAACATAAATAGGGAAAGTTCCAATAGTATAACCTTCTTTCAGGAAAGCAAGCGTTGAAGTAGTTGAGAAAGAAAAGCCGTTAGGCATAATGTGAAGAAAATTGAGGATAAGGTCACGTCTGAATCCTCTTAATCCTGAATTATAATCAGGAAGTTTTTGATCTACTAAAAATTCACCGGTTTTACGTATTATCCACTTACCGCTTTTTCGGCTTCCTACCTGAAATGATACATTATTCCTCTCACCAATTACCATATCAGCTTCATCCAGCATCGATAAAATGGTGTTTAAGTATGCTGGATCATGCTGACCGTCAGAGTCAAGCATCATTACTTTCTCACAAGTTGCATGTCGAATTCCCGTCTTTAAAGAAGCACCATATCCTTTATTGACACCATGCCTGATTAACTTCACAGGAAACGAACGGGTAATCTCTGCAGTTTTATCGGTAGAACCGTCATCAATAACTATTATCTCGTATTTTTCAGTTAGTCCTTCATTCTGCATTTTTTCAAGTAAAGGGCCTAACCCGGTCTCTTCATTATATGCCGGGATTATAACACTTGCCTCTTTATTCATTTGCATTGAATTTTGAAGCAATAGCTTTGGTTATTTGCTGAAATCGCTCAGGTGAGAGTTTAAGCTTTTCCTTTTTAAAGTCAATATCATAGATTTCATTAATAGGTACCAGATGAATATGAGCATGTGGTACTTCAAGGCCAATAATGGCCACACCAATCTTCTTGCAAGGAACAACTGCTTTGATAGCATGTGAAACTTTCTTTGCAAACGTAAAAAGTCGGGCATAAAGATCATCATTTATATCAAAGATATAATCGATTTCTTTTTTAGGAATTACCAGCGTATGGCCTTCGGCAAGTGGGTTAATGTCAAGAAAAGCTAGAAACTCATCCGTTTCTGCGACTTTATAAGCGGGAATTTCACCATTGACGATCTTTGTAAAAATTGTAGCCATGACTTAAATTTTTAAATTATCGAATAATTTCAATTATTTCTAAAGTAATAACGCCTGCCGGTACTTTAATTTCGGCAAGTTGGTTTATAGATTTCCCAAGTAAACCTTGTGCAATAGGTGAATTGACAGATATCTTGCCTGCTTTAAGATCAGCTTCATTTTCTGGCACAAGAGTATAAGTCATTACCGTATTATTCTTAGTATTTCTAACCTTAACAGTAGACAGAATAAGCACTTTTGAGTTATCCATTTTAGTTTCATCGATCACTTTAGCGCTCCTGATAGTCTCCTGTAATTTGGATATTTTCAGTTCAAGCATACCCTGAGCATTCTTAGCAGCATCATATTCAGCATTTTCCGACAAGTCTCCTTTGTCTCTGGCTTCTGCTATCTGTTGTGAAATTGCAGGACGCTCAACATTTATAAGTTGATCTAATTCCGCTTTTAGTTTATTTAATCCTTCCTGAGTAAAGTACATATTACGTCTGAAGTTATGTTTCTACTATTGTTTAAGCTTAAATAATAAGAGAAAAGACCCTCTATTACAAGGGTCCTTTCAATATATTGCAGGCATACACCTGATAAATAACAATTTACAAGTTAATTCGGGCGCCTATACTATGAGTTCCATTAAAAGGACGGGTTGCACGGTATGAATAGTCTATAGCCAATGTAGAACCTTTTTCTTTGTTAATAGGAACACCAACTGTAAAACCGGCACTTGGACCAGTGAAAGCAGTGGTACGGTCAGCATCTCTTGTAATTCCATCTTCATAGGTATAACCACCTCTGAGCATGAGATATGATTTTAACTCATATTCCAATCCAACAGCAAACTGGTCATTAGTAAATGAATTAGAGATAAAGTTACCTGCTAAAGTGATTCTGTGAATATCTGCGAAAAGAAAATCATAAGAAGCACCCATTGCTAGTTGTGTAGGCAATTCAAATGCTGCTGATCTCTGTTCGAGAGTAAAGTAACTTTCCTGTCCGGGAAGCAGACTACGAATAGAGAGACCGTCACCGCTGAATGACATGGTTGGTCCAACATTACGCAGAGTAATACCGAATCTGATATTTTCCTGTGGTCCGGTTACGTACTGAATACCAGCATCAATAGCTACTCCCTGTGCACTTACGTCAGAAATAACTTCAGAGATTATCTTGAGGTTAATACCGCCATAGATAGAGCTTGAGAAAGCTTTTGCATAGGAGATGTTAATATTCATGTAAGAAGGTGAAAAGTTCCCAATTCCTCCTTCAGGAAGATCTTCAGTAGTTATTGGAATATCACCGAAATTCATAGACATAATGCCAAGGCCGATAACACCGGTAGAACCCACATGTTGGGTAAGACCAAAGGTATTAATATTAACTTCACTTCCTTTGAGCCATAATGTATGTGAGAAGATAAGCTCGGTAGTTTTAGTATGAGCAGTACCTGCCACATTCCCATAAAGACTTTCGAGTCCTCTTACATGGGCAATATTAGCGCCTCCCCACCCTGAGCTTCTTGCCCAGGGGTTAATAAGCAATTCAGATGCACCAGCCTGACCGGTTCTGTCTTTATTACCGGCCGTTAATTGATTGAGTGGAATTAAAACAGATCCAATCATCAAAGTGGCAATCAAATATTTAGAGATCTTGTTCATAAGCAATAGTTTGTTGTGTTGTTTTACCATATTCATTACCACTGTGCATTAGAATGCGTTAAGGTCAATTGGGCGTAATGAGCCAAACCATTTAACAACCTTTTCTCCTACACCATCAGCCTTCACATGAATGAGGTAAACACCTCCTGCAATTGGAATTCCTGCATAATTCTTTAAATCCCAATCAATAGAAGTTGTTGCATCATCTTTTGTAAATTGTCTGATCATTGAACCATTTGTAGAGTAAATAGTAACCGTACACTTAACCGGCAGGTTAGTAATCTTTACTCTGTTGTCAAGTTGGTTAGTTTCGTAAGTAGAATATGCATAGTAAGGATTCGGTACTACATTGATCAAATCAAGATCTGATTTAGCTTTCTCAACATTATTATCTGTTGTTGCTACATTTTTAGTACTGAAACCGTACATAGGATAATTACGATTTTGAACGTCATCTTTCAATAACTCATTACCTGTGTGAGGAGCTGAATAATAACGCATGTATGGTTTTGAAATACGGATACTTACCTTAGCATCGTTTGATAAGAAGTTCAATTCAGTAGCTAATGGAATACTAACATACATTGCGCTTGCATAAACATAAGCTCTATAGGTTCCGGCAGCTAATGCAACAGGAATACTCTTTCTTAATGTTGCTCCGGCATCATAAGCTGGGATATTTGAAATCTCAATCTGTCTGCCGGTAGTATGTGCAAAGACATAAATGTAGTGCATACCACCAAATACTAATTCACCACTTGGGGAACTTACATTTTGAGTTGGATTGAAAATCATATCACGACCGTTTTCTCCAACTAACCATGAGTTCTCACCAAACATAACATTCAAACGTTCACCAGTCTCAAGGTTGATAGCATAACCAGGGAACCAACCCATACCTACTGAATCAATGTAGTTTGAATTATATAAAGGATCACTACTTACAACACCTGCTTTACCATCAACATTTACTGAAGCACCGGCACGTACGTTAAATCTGTCAACACCGCCTTCTGATAAAGTTCTGTCAGCACACATTTCAGCTACAGGACAACGGGTCCATTTAGTTTTATCGGATGTAAATACGATATCAACACTGGCGATATCTGAAAGCTGACAACCTGATTTAATTTTAAATGCCGGACCAAATTGTGCATCCTGATCTGTTGTGGCAGTCATAATATATGGTGCCCATGTACCCTGCACTATCTTCTCGAAGTTTGAGTTCGGATCAAATGGTTTTGAAGGTACATTATAGTCATTGTTAGCAGTATTACTCTGATCTAAAACTACTCCGGATCTTATCCAGTTAAACGCGCCCCCTCCGTCAATATCAGGAACACCGGTCAGCCATACTTTACTGCTGTCCTGGAAAGTTATCTTTGATGATAACACACCATTATTTTCTGCAAGAATGCTATAAACATCTACAGGAGGATCCTGAGGAATAACTTCAGTAAGAACAGGTCCTGCAAGAGGCGGTTCATTTATAGTTATTGCAATTCCAAGTTCAGGGAATATTTGCTCATTCTTGTACGAAATAGTGGTATCCGAATGATATACTCTGTCATTGGTTTTATCTATAAGTCTCCAATATGCAGTGTAATTAGTTGTTGTTAATGTACCGGCTGGCATCTGATAAGGTACCAAAGAGTCAAAAGCAACTTCATAATCAGCATTCTTAACATTTAATGGGTCTATTACTCTAACGTTTAATGGACCATTACCTGCTTTATATGTTGGTTTATATGCAATTGGATAATCAGGACTGCCAAGTTGATTAATTGAATCAACCGGTTTTTTGCTGAGTATTTCAGCTACAGTTGCATCAGTAAGTTCAAGAATGTTACCACCATTACCTTGTCCTTGTAAACGGGTAACTTCAACACCATCACCAAATGCAGCATTAGCCTGAACTAAACCGACCGACTTATGAGGAATAGCAGTGTAAACTTTTATATTCTTTCTACCTGCAAGGTAAACCTTCTTCTGTCCATCAATTCCAATAACTCCAGGATCCTGAGAACCCGGATCAGCACTATACTTCATGTATTCATTGTAACCGTAAGCAAGTGCAAGATAGTAATACTGTTTATGGTTAACCAGAGACTGACCGGTAAAAGCATCTTCGGTAAGAGTAAAGGTATGTTTAATACCAAGATCTGAACCATTAACTTCTTCTACAGGAACATTAGCATTAAGTGCCTGATCGTAATTGTTATTTACAAGTTGAGTAACACCATTCTTAACATCAGATTGATAAACCAGACGTGCAAGTGTTTGATCGTGAATGTCAGCTACAGATACAGTAGCATCTTTCAATTGGAAAATCTGGTATCCTTCAAATCTGTAGTAAGGATCATAATCGTAACCGGTACTGTTTGCAACAGCAAGAATTGCAGGATCAAGTTCTTTATAACTTTCATTGAAGTTATTTCCGGCATCATTGGTTTTACGGTTACTAACGTAGAAAATAAGTTCATTATTCAGTTCGCGAACGGTAAGGTCAGGAGCATTAGGACCGCTAACAACTGCGAAGCAGTTATCAAACAGAAGCTGACATTTATCATCAACAACCTGGAGTAATTTAACTGATGCCCATGGTCCTCCTGAAGCAGCACGTGCCCATGGAATACCAACAGTAATATAATTAACAGCACCTGGTTCCAGTACGAATGGACCGGCAGACTGCATAAAACGACGGTCTTCAGGATTATTCTGAGCTACTTCCTCTGTCCAGTACTTCTGACCATTTGGAGGTAATCCACCTGTTCCCCAGTTACATTCGTCGGTATCACCCGGGAACATAAAATCACAAGCAGGACCGTAAGCACCGGTAGAAATGTGACCATTACCACCATAGAGCATCTTAGTATTGTCAAGCCAAATACCTTTAAGGTAATTATAGTATTGAGGAGCGTAATCAGGGTCAAGCATATAAGGTCCGGGAGCACCATAGTTATTATGATATACAAAACGGCGCATTCCGTAACGTTCATCATCTACAATACCGTTACCAAAGTTAACGCCATTGATAGCTTCTGAGCGAACTGTAAAAGTTCCTGCTTTAGGATCATCTGGTGAACCATAAGTCATGTACATTGATGATCCGTCGAGACCAACGATACCGCAATCGCCATTAAAGCTGGGGCCTAACAGACCATCACCTTTAAATGAAGGGTTATCAGATCCATCAGGATCCATATAAGGTCCCTGGAAGAAGTCAACTCCAATTGCAGGAGGTTGATCACCATAAGCCCAGAACTGACCATCACCATCTTTAGGTTTTCCGTTATAAGAATAACCTAATCCTCTGTTAACGTCGCAACCTACATAGTCGTCTTTAGCAAATCCAAGGTCTGTATCTACCCACTGACTGAAATAAGTGCCGGTAAGGCGGTAAGTTGAACGGTTAATAATTTCATAACTGTAGAAAGTCATGTTATTGATTTCATCATTAGTTGAGAAACCAAAAGCCTGAGCCCTGATTTCCAAACCAATTGGTGTACCCTGAGTTTCAGTATGAATATTTCCTTTATCATTGAATACCCACCATAAAGTATTATCACCCTTAATAACCTGGTCAGATAATAAACCACCTTTTACAATACCTTCATTAGTTTCCTGTGTGGCAGTGTTTGAATGGCAAAGTTCATTTGAAAGGTCATAGTATGGATAGTCACCATTTTCAGGTTCATAAACACCATTACCATCAGCATCAAAATAAGGTGCCAGATAATAACTCTGTTTCTTTGATATGTCACCATGAGCAGGCCAATCTATAATAGAAGAAGGTATCTGATAACCGGGGTTAGATGCTTTATCCTGATTCCATGCGATAAATTCATCAACATCCTTACGGCTCATTGGGAACAATTTATCATATTCCGCACAAGTTTCCTCATCAATAGCAGCAGTGCCATCAACAGTTAAAGGACCTGGCCAGAAATCGTTACCTGCTCCTACTGTAGTACCTGAACTTTGGCGATAACGCAGAGCAGCTAATTTCAGCTGATCATTTACGTCAATACCACCAATCCACAGTGCTGCAGAGAACATGGAGGTTTTACGGGATCCTTTAGGAATTTCATATTGTGCAACTTCAAAGTCCCACCACATATCACCACCGGTATTAATACGGCAACGAACATTGTTGACTTCAAGGTATTTGAAACCTGCACCCGGTAAACATCCGGCAGCAGTTGACTTAACAATGGGTCCAGACTTATGAGTCGGACCATTGTATTTCTCCGCATAGCCCGGTACTGATATCACAGCCATAAGCAAAGCGGCAATTGTTATAAAGAGTAATTTTTTCATATTCTTTTGATATTTTGATCTTTTCAGTATACGGGTCTTTATTAGAAGTTGAATATTATACCAAGACGTATCTGTCGGGGTGAACTATAGTTACCCGGAGAGTTTACACGAATGCTGTATAAATCACGGAATGCCTGTGGATCAAGCTGATCATTGATCTGATTCTGATATTCTGCAGCTGCAAGATATCCATCATCATCAGGATTACCTGTTGCACTGTAAACAGCCATAATATTCTTTGAATCAAGAACATTAAGTACCTGTAAATATACATTCAGATATGAAGAGCGTTTTGAGTTCCATGCTATATTGATATCCCTGTCAATTTTACCATCAAGTCTGAACTGCCATGGTAAACGTGAACCGTTGATTGAACCATCAATAATTCCCTGACCACCAACAGCAACGATTTTACTTGAACGTGTATAAGGAGTACCTGAACCACCGAAGATGGTGAAGTTAACACCGGTATTCTTAAGTATCTGTGATGTTTTAACAACTTCTTGTCCTGTAGCATCTGTTTTAGTTCTTCTGATAGCAGGTCCATTATATTCAGTTCCTTCACCAAAACGATAATCAAGCATGACATTAATAGCATGACGACGGTCGAAACTAACTGGGAACAGTGTACGAAGATTAGGCTGTCCGGTCTGGATTAAACCTTTTGCAAATTCAGGATCTGAACCTGTACCATCGGCAAACTGTAAGGTATAACTAGCTCTTACCCTTGTGTTTGTTGTGCGTCGCATATCATAAGTAACAGTCAATCCTTTTACAGTTGAAAAGTCGATATTGTTATATGAGTAGTATGTTTTTGGATAAGCTGCAGTGTAACGATAGATCTGAATCTGATCACGTACCTCACGATAATAAGCTGATAAAGTTAAAGATGAACTTCCTGAAAGTCTCTGCTGGAAACCAAGTTCATAGTCAATAGTCTTTTCCGGCTTAAGATTAGGATTATTGATTGTTGGACTACCTGTAACAGGTAAGAAGTAATAATCAAGTGGGCTCATCTGAAGTGCGTATGTTGGACGCATTGTGAGTACATCATAATGGGCAAAGAATAAAGCTTCATCAGATATTGGGAATGAGAAAGAAATACGTGGCATTACTGATATCTGAGGCTCATAATCACTGAATGCTTTTGAAGTAACACTAATGTTATCTCTGTCTACAAGATAAGGAGTAACACCATTACCTGCATCAAGAGATGTTGTTGGGTCAGTTACTACCAATCCTTGTGCATTGTACCAGTTATTACCATTACGATAACCCATGATGTTAGTCGGATTACGAAGATTATCAACGTAAACAACATAATCTGAACCCATATTTGCAGGATGTGAACCAAGATCACTTACTTCACTAACAGTTTTTGCTTCATAAAGAAGATAAGGATCGGTTAATACTTTCTGGTTAGCATCGAACCTGTCAACACGTAGACCTATATTAAAGATAAGATCTTCAAATGCAAATTTATCCTGTAAATAACCTGCCATATATATAGGAGTAAATGGAGCAATTTCACGAGTATACATTCCATTTTCATCCTGTTTTGTGAAGAAGTCATCAAAACTTGGACTGTCAGCCAATTTAATTTTCTTACCTGTATAAGTATAACCGCTATAGTTAGCCATTAAACTACCGTTATTAAATAGTTCATCCGGACTAAACATATCAACTGAAATAGCATCATTCATTGCTTTTGTAACGAGTTTACCATTCTCATCATAATAATTAATGGTATAGCTGTTAATATCGTATGAATCAATGTCAATCCAATCAGTACCATCTACTGGAAGACCAAGTTTCTGGCGGAGGTTAATATCGAAATTACGTTGTGAATTCTGGTCATATTTACGATCATAATAAATAGTATCCATAAATACACCATCAAGATAAACAAGGTGAGGGTTTTTAACATCAAGCTGTTCGATGTGTGAGTTTGTTAAACCTCTCATTAAAGTCCATAAAGCCTGTGGAGCATAAGTATAGAATCTGTCAACACGTTGCTCATAGATAAAACCAAACTGAATTGCGTGGTTTCCTATATCGGCCGATGCACTGGCATTGATAGAATATTGTTCATCATCAACAACCTGGTAATTTGATTGAATACCACCTGCAGCACCAAAGAGGCCATAAGCACCGTCAGCACTCATACCGTTTAATAAACCGCCACCTGAGATGATATTACTAAGGTTTGCATGATAGAATTCCGCAGGATAAAGTTCGTAATACTGGCGGGTATAATTTGCCATGATAGGATTGAAATCACCTGGAGTGAAATCAACACCGGTATCAACAAAACCGTTATGAACATAAGCAGTCATACCACTTATTGAATCATAAACAGGTTCGAAAGTATAAGATCTTTGTTTTGAAGTCTGGAATTTACCAAGATAACCATATTTTAGGAGGTCATCTTTATGATAAGGATCCTGAACAGTCTGACCAGTCTTTGTATAGTCGGCCTGGATTGTGTAATAAACATTTTTAACTAAAGATTTGCTATCAGTTGCAGCAGGGAATCTTTGAGTAAAACGACCGAATACCCTCCATGTATTATCAATTACCTGAGTATTTCTGTCGGAGTTAAACATTGAATTAGTAAAGCTGAATCTTTGTCCGTCAGAATAATAAATTGAACCTCCAAGAGAAAGGTTGATGTTTTCGCCTGTTTTGATATCAAGTTTACCTGATGCGTTTACATCGATATTCTGTGTATTAGGAGTAGCTTTAACGTACTCAAGCTGATCTTTTCTAATAAAGTTAGCATTATAATAGGTACCGAAACCAGAACCGGTTAAGCGAAGAGGATTTGTCTCAAGTTCACGGAGAACATCATCTTTCACCTTATATATACCGGTAGCTGTTGGACGGCTGTCTTTATTATAAGTTACTTCACCGGCAATAAAATAGCCGAGTAAAGCGCTTTTCTTTTCACCTTTTTCATCATGACTCCATAAGAGAGGTCCTTGCATGTTCAAACCACCGCGATTATATCCGAATGCATCGAGATATTCTGAAGTTTGAAGTTCAATACCTGCACCGAACTCACGGCTAGGGCCTTTGGTAGTAACGTTGATGATACCACCGGTAGCGTCACCATATTGTGCCGGAACCCCTGACAAGATAACAGATACCTGTTCAATTGCAGATTCAGGAAGATTTGAAGAACCTCTCACCCTGATACCGTCAATATACATAATAGTAGCGTCACCTCTCTGTCCACGAACACTTCCGCGCTCACCGTCAGCAGAGAAGACACCACCGACAGTCGTTGCGATAGCATTGGCTGATCTGTTTGGCATCTTGGCTATTTCTTCAGAAGTCATTGTAGCTCCAACTGAAGTCTTATCTTTATCAATAAGAGGAACTTTGTAGTCAACGACCTCAAACTCTGTTAGCTCAACCATTGTTGACTCCATAACAATGTCAGAGAAAGTGATCTGGTCCGATTTAATCTGAACGCCTTTAACAAGCATAGGTTTGTAGCCTACGTAAGTAGCTTTCAGATCGTACTTACCGGGAGTAATCGGTTTGATAGTGTAATTACCATCAAAATCAGATGTTGTACCGCCAGCCATTGTGCCTCCAAGTTCAACGATAATATTGACAAAAGGAATAGGTTCCTTTGTTGTCTTATCGATGACCTTTCCTCTAAGAGTTCCCGATTGTGAGAACACCAGTAGATTCGCTGTCAGTATCAACCAAAAAGTTAGTAGAAGATTTCTGATCATACCAATGAAATTTTATGTTAGAATATAGGTGCTTGTGTGTGTAGTAAAAGCGGGTAAAGGTAACAATAAATTATTTTGCCCTGCAAAAAAAAAGAATTAAAGTGAACAATTTTAACACCGCTCTGAAATGTACGGTGCTCTAAGGATCTCGTTATAGATAACTGCTTTTTTTATGTCGAAATCTTCATGTATTTCAGCATTTACCCCCCTTTCTTCTTCATGCTGTTGTTCTTCTCTAATATCTTGAGTTACAGGCTTGTATTCTTTAGAATATATCTTTGAAAAATAGTCGGGCTGTACCTCTTCTTTAATTTCTTCAAGTGACTCAGCTTCATTTCGTGAGTACTCATTCATCTTCCGCTGCCATGTTTTCTCATCAATCTCAGGGATGTACGTTTCCGGTTCAGCTTCTTCATGAGGTAAATACTCACCAAAAATCTCATCCAATACAGATTTCCCTCTATTTTGAGGTGGCTTTACCGGCTCATACCGGCTAACAGGTGTGGGGAGTTCTCCAGTCTCACTTTGTGTGTAAGGTTGTTGAGTCCTGGTCGTATTTTCCAAAGCTCGCCTTCTCTCAGCCTCTTCCCTCTTCCTGTCAAGCTTTTTCTTATTGGTATATACTGTCCATACAAGCCAACCTATACCAATTATAATATACAGGAAATCGTCCATAGTGATAAAAATAAATGTTGCATGCTAATTTGGCATGTAAAGATAAAAATAAAGTAAACCGGGAAAATTTAATTATTTAAGAAAATTTGTGTTATCGGGTTATTCTTATCCTGTTGAGCTTTTTTGATGCCTTCTTTGTTCTTTTCATCATTTTCTTTGCTTCAGGAGTCTGCATATTATAATGTGCCTTCTCACGTTTCTTCAAGTCAGCGGCTGCCTCTTTATCCAACTGCTCCTGCGAAACCTCTGCTTTCTCTGCTTTCGGTTGCTTCTTTAACAGAGAACATGAAGACAGTATTATTATCATTATACCGACTGCTGATAAATACAGGTATCGTTTCATAGGGATTAAATTTTTCTTCAGCAACTGCGACAAGTAAAATATTTATCTTTATCAGCTCGTTTTGATAAGTGTTTATTGTTTGAGATTCCAAATTTAATCTAATATCGGTATATAATTGACAGACCGGCCTCCATTATGCGAAAAACAACCACTTTTCTAATCATTTGTTTGGCATTTGTTCTCTTTAATTCCTGTGGAAAGAAGGATAACTCTGAAGCTATCCCCTATGTTTATGTGAATTTTGCAATCTATCCAAATACTATTGATTATATCCCCGATGGACAATGGGCTTATGTAACAGGTGGGTATAAAGGTATTATCATTTACCGTTATCAGAGTGATGAATTCCTTGCTTTTGAACGTGCATGTCCATATGACCCACTGTTGCAAGGTGCTAGAGTGCAGGTGGAATCATCAGGATTAATTGCTGTTGACTCACTATGTGGTTCGCGATTTTTACTGTTAGACGGGTCCCCCATCAAAGGGCCTGCAGGCACATCCCTTAAACAATATCATACAAGGTACGACGGATTGGTACTGGAAGTATTTAATTAATTAACGAACAGTTGACCAATTTAAAAAAGTCACTGCTTATGCAATGACTTTTTTAACTGTGCTTTTAATATCTGTAGTGATCAGCTTTATAAGGTCCTTCTTCGGGCACTCCTATATATTCTGCCTGTTCAGGTGTTAATTTGGTGAGTTTAACTCCAATTTGCTCGAGATGTAACCGGGCCACTTCTTCATCAAGTTTCTTCGACAGGCGATAAACACCAACTTCATAGTTGTTTTTCCAAAGGTCAATTTGAGCAAGTGTTTGATTTGAGAATGAATTACTCATTACAAATGAAGGGTGGCCTGTAGCACAACCCAAATTTACGAGGCGTCCCTCTGCAAGAAGGAAGATGGCATTACCATCACTCTTAACATATTTATCTACCTGCGGTTTAATGTTGACCTTTTTAATGTCAGTAGCATTATTGAGACGATCAACCTGAATTTCATTATCAAAATGACCGATGTTGCAAACAATGCTCTGATCTTTCATCTGCCTCATATGCTCAAGTGTAATCACATCCCTGTTACCTGTTGTGGTTACATATATATTGCCTTCTTTAATTGCCTCTTCAATGGTATTAACTTCAAACCCTTCCATTGCTGCCTGTAAGGCACAAATCGGATCAATCTCGGTAACAATTACCCTGGCACCATATGAGCGCATTGAACGGGCACATCCTTTTCCAACATCACCAAAGCCGAGTATAACTACAACTTTTCCTGCAATCATTACATCTGTTGCACGCTTAATGCCATCAGCCAATGATTCATGACAACCATATAGATTATCGAATTTTGATTTGGTAACCGAATCATTAACATTTATTGCCGGTATAAGCAACTCGCCTGCTTCAAACATTCTATACAGACGATGAACTCCTGTTGTGGTTTCTTCCGAAACGCCTTTCAAATCTTTAACCACTGTGTGCCAATGCTGATTGTTATCATCATACGCTTCTTTCAGCGTTTTCATGATAGCTGCTTCTTCAGCATTTGAAGTGACTGAATTGAGTAAAGAAGGATCTTTTTCAGCAGCATATCCTTTATGTACTAATAAGGTAGCATCACCACCATCATCAACAATAAGTTGAGGACCTAAGCCACCGGGGAATGAGAGCGCCTGCAGGGTACACCACCAGTATTCTTCAAGGGTTTCACCTTTCCATGCAAATACAGGAACTCCTGTAACAGCAATAGCTGCGGCTGCATGATCCTGCGTGGAAAAGATATTACAGCTTGCCCATCTAACCTGTGCACCCAAAGCTGTCAGCGTTTCAATAAGAACAGCAGTTTGAATGGTCATATGCAATGAACCGGTGATTCGAACTCCCTTTAGAGGTTGTTCCTTTGCATATTTACTCCTTATGGACATCAATCCCGGCATTTCCTTTTCGGCAATTTCTATCTCTTTCCTGCCAAAATCAGCAAGGTTAATATCTTGTACTTTATATGGTAATAGCAATGTTTCGGTACTTTTCATCTGCTTTTCGTTTATCTTTCTTAAGGAGTGCAAAGGTACTAATTAATTTATTATAGTATAGAGGACGATGCCAGGGAGATTAAGAACTTATGTTTTAGGATACTGAGCATATGTTGTACATTCATAAAATGATCTTGGAGTAATTAGTGATTTATTTTTCTTAACATCCCTTTAACATCGGTTTAACTTCCTTTTAGCATCCTTTTAACATTGATAAATAAGGATGATATACGGATGCTGATTGGATGTTGAACGGATGTTGAAAGGATGTTGAATAAAAGTAATATTCAATAGATCTAATAGAGTTCTTCAATTTTCACATTTAAAGCAAATTACCAGAGACTTATCATCTCATTCCTTTTTCATAAAAATGCTTACATTCGTAGCCGGTAATATCGATTATAATGAATATTTTAGAATCAATCACCAAAGGCAGGAAAGACGCTAAAAAGCAACTTGCAGTTTTAGTTGATCCCGACAAGTCCGACACACAACGCCTGAGAGAACTTGCCCGGATAGCAGTCGATAATAAGATCGATTACTTTTTTGTAGGCGGAAGCTTGCTGGTGAACAACAGTCTCGATTCGTGCATTAGCCTGCTAAAGGAGCTTTCGGGAATACCGGTTGTCCTCTTTCCAGGCAATACCCTGCAAATGAGTTATCGTGCCGATGCAATGCTATTCTTATCCCTTATATCGGGAAGAAATGCCGAAATGCTTATTGGCCGTCATGTAGTTGCTGCCCCTTATCTCAAACTAAGTAATATTGAAGTCATTGGAACCGGATATATGCTAATTGAAAGCGGACGACCAACTGCAGTTTCTTACATGAGCAATTCCGACCCAATCCCTTCCGATAAGAATGATATTGCTATGTGCACTGCAATGGCCGGTGAAATGCTTGGACTAAAGCTGATTTTTATGGATGCAGGCAGTGGTGCCATTAATCCCGTATCAGCCTCTATGATTGAACATGTAAGTAAAACTATCAGCATTCCTCTCATTGTTGGTGGTGGTATCAATACTCCCGAACTTGCTGCTACTGCGGTGAACGCTGGTGCCGACCTTATTGTTATTGGCAATGCAGTGGAGAAAGACCCTTCGCTTATCGCTGAAATCTCAAGTGCAATAAAATCTTAATTTTTCAAATAACCTCTCGTAACCCGGTAATTTTTTAATAGATGAACAGAATATTTCTAACTCTTCTCATTGCCTTTGAATTGGCTACTGCTTCAGCACAGGTGAAAATGCTTGTGCCCGAAGAAATAATGTCG
>JBLMZZ010000018.1:0-6973 GCA_050259095.1 Omnitrophica WOR_2 bacterium
ATAAAGATGTGGGGATTTGCACTCTTTGCCGGTGGAAGTGATAGTGGTTTAACGACATCAATTTATAAAATGATCGACAGATAACGCCATAATATAGTTTATGAACATACAGGAACAAATCAAAGAGTATATTAACAGTCTGACTGAATCAAAAAGTAGTGACATACAGGCACTGCATCAGCTTATACTTCAGGTGTTCCCGGATTGTAGATTATGGTACGAAGATGGTAAAAATAGCGAAAACAAAACTGTAAGTAACCCTAATATAGGTTATGGGGTTCAGACATTAAAATATGCGAATGGTACAACGAAAGAGTTTTTTCAAATAGGTATAAGTGCAAACAAGACCGGGATCTCTGTTTATATCCTTGGGAAAAAAGACAAGACTTATTTAGCTCAAACATTTGCGGATAAACTAGGCAAAGCAAGCGTAACCGGGTATTGCATTAAATTCAGGACCCTGAAAGATATAAATATTAATGTACTCGAGGATGTAATTCGATATGGGTTTGAGCCGGTGTAGAGTTTAAATGGCAGTTAGCTGATAAATTGTTTTTAAACCTTAAATTCCAAAAATCATGAAACACTTTATACCTTTTCTCTTTGCCATAATTATGGTTTCATGTAATTCACCAAAAGAGAACAAAATTGATTATGGATCAAATTCGGCAGTTGGGAAATATGCCGAAGTTAATGGCATTAAAGTTTATTACGAGATCTATGGTGAAGGCGAACCATTATTGCTTTTACATGGGAATGGAGGTTCAATTGAAAGTTTCATTTACCAGATTCCTGAATTAGCAAAGCACTTCAAGGTTATTGCTGTAGATAGCAGAGCACAGGGAAGGACTACTGACGCGGACCAGGAAATATCATATGCGTTGATGGCGTCGGATATGGCCGGATTAATCGATAAACTCAATCTGGGAAAAGTTAATGTGGTTGGGTGGAGTGATGGTGGTAACATTGGGTTAGAAATGGCTTATGCTTATCCCGAAAAGGTTTTAAAAGTTGTTGCATGCGGAGCAAATTATACACATGAAAATTTTATAGCCCCTCCGGATAGTGCTGTTATGGATAAGGATGATCCTTTGGTTAAAAAGACTTCAGAACTGCTAAAAAGGAGCACTACATCAATTCAAAGGCTTTCACCTGATACCCTGAGGATTCCATTAATCAAAAAGAAGCTGGGAGATTTAATGGAGAAATACCCAAATTTTACTCCGGCTCAATTAAAAACTATAAAAGTGCCTTTCCTGATTATTGCAGGAGATCATGACCTTATTAATCTTAATCATACAATTTCATTGTTTACCAGTCTTCCAAAAGCAGAACTTTTTATAGTTCCTCATGCTACTCATGTTGTTCTGATTGAAAATCCGGAGTTGATTAACAGTGAGGTAATAAGATTTCTAAAAACGCCATATACAGATATTGACAGATACTATTTCGCTAAGTAATTTAATGCTTGTTGCAGCTTTTTCTTTAAATCATTTTTAACAAGGGTTGGTATCACTCTTTTTAACAGAATAGTGGGGGCGTTAAATTTAGATCACTATATTTGTCAGATTGTATTTTGTTCTTACGTATTTAATTTAAATCAATGAATTACAGAACGTTTATACTGGTAATACTGTGTTGGGTGATTTTACTGCCTGTCGTGAATTCACAGGTTTTTGATCAGGCAAAATTATTCAGATTATTGCCGGCCATGCCAACAAATCTTTCTACCGCAACGGATGAAGAGATATCAGCATTTACAGCAAAGTGTGACTCAGTAAATAACATTTTGTCGGGTTATGAAAATGTCTATAAGCGGAAACAAAGCGGTGATGATCCCACAAACAGTGATTTGATAATGGAGTATTTAGATATCAGAGACACTATACTTGACCTGCATTCCACTGAGCGAAATAAATATTATGATCTTTTTACATTGTTTTCTGATTTGGAATATGAATTATCAGCAAAGAATGATCTTATAAAAGAGTCAATTGGAAATCTAAAAAATGAAGGCAATAAAGAGGAAGAGATAAAAGTGTTGAATGATGAGATTTACGCAAACAGGGTAGAATGTAGTAAAAAGCAAGTAGCCATATACCTTCAATTCCTAAAAGATTACAGAGACAGACTTAATAATATTGCCGAAAAAAGTAACAAATCGGAAGTAATTCCCTTGCCCGATCACCTTAATAAGGATGTTTCGTATGTTATTTTAAATGTAAAAAAATACCTGGGCTATCTGAGTGATGCATACAGGTTTAATGTCGGTCAAAATATTCCGGAAGAGTGAAATTAACGGCTATCAGCTATCAGCCATCAGCCATCAGCCATTTGGTTCGGCGTTCAGCGTTCAGCGTTCGGCGATAGTCAGTCATGCGCATAGGGCATAGAGCATAGGGCAGAGAGCATAGGGCAAAGGGCATAGGGCAAAGGGCATAGAGCATAGTAGCTTTTCGCACTGAGAATGAGGTGAAAGGTCAAATGTTCCACAGTTTCAGAGTTTCAGCGTTTCATGTCAGACAAAGGTCCTTAGTGTCCCATGTGTCCCTTAAATTTCTTAGTTCTGGGTTCTGGGTTTCAGAAAAGGATTGTAGTAGAGACGGCGATTTATCGCATCTGATAAACCAACCAAGAATCAATCATTTACTTTTAGAAGATGAGGTTTGGGGATGAGGTGAGAAGAGGGTTTCCCATATTTCCGCACCGTTAGCATCATGATATTTATAAAATTATTTACCTAACGGCGCGGGCATGTTTTATTGATGATAATTTTCCTACAATACTTACACCCACGCTGTGGGTTGATATTGTTCATTCATTATGGTTCATTGTCCAGAACAAAAAGATCTCTCCGCTTCGCTACGAGATGACGTGTTCAATCATAGGATTGGGAGGGAAAGTGAGGGCGCCTGGCTAAAAAGTAGCTTATGGATAATTTCATCAACAGGCGCCCTCACTTTCCCTCTCGCGTCCTGAACGCTGAACGCCGAACACTGAACGCTGAACAGTTATAAAGCTGATAGCTGATGGCTGAAAGCTGATAGCCTTTTTACAGAAAAATTCCGTACCTTTCGGAGACAAACTGACATTTCTTTCAAAATGAAAAATAATAAGACAACCTTCCACAGTGACTTATCAAACAAAGAATTCCCGATTGCTGACAGAGTTTCAGCTAAAACAATCAGGCACTCAATTCTGGATTTGATTCAAAAAGACAATCCTAATTTTACTCATGACAGCTACCTCTCTTTTAGTGAACTGAATACTTATAGAGAAAAAGCGATTTCTGATTATCTGGTAAAGGAAATTGGTGAACTATCTGATCTTGAAAAGACTGTCTTGAATTCTATGACAGGCAATACTACTCTGACGGATAAAATTGATATTGACGAAAAACAAAATTTAACGACCGGACAGAGGATTGCTGATAAGGTTGCTTCTTTTGGTGGTAGCTGGACATTTATCATTTCATTTGGAGTATTTATTTTTTGTTGGATTACCCTCAACGTCTATTGGCTTGTAAATGCTGCATTTGATCCGTATCCTTTTATCCTGTTGAATTTAATTTTATCATGTATTGCTGCACTTCAGGCACCCGTGATTATGATGAGCCAGAACAGGCAGGAAGATAAAGACAGAGAACGGTCGAAAAATGATTATATGATAAACCTTAAATCGGAATTGGAGATTAGAACATTACATGAAAAGGTTGATCATTTTATCATGGACCAACAGCTGGAACTTTTAGAAATGCAGAAAATTCAAATTGAGATGCTCAGTAATATATCAAATCAACTGGATACTAAAAGCAGCAAGAAACATTCTGTATAAGGTCATGCAATCATCTTGTTAATTGATTTTCTTGCACAATCTGATAAGGTATCCATGTACCGGGGTTCTGTCAGGAACTTCAACTCTTCTGATAAAATAGGGTGCTTTTTCATAATCTTTATCATCAGCTTAAATGCATTAAATCTTACAGATGGCTGTTTTGCTATTTTTTCCCAGATCTTTATGCATTGGTCAAACAGCTTTCCTTCGTGATCATCACTTAACTTCATCCGTTGCAGAATGATCAGTAATTCCCTGGTCTGATCATCACCTCTGTAAGGCAGTATGTCAATGATTTGTTCCAGATAATCATGTATCCTTTGATCATTTTTACTCATACAGCTCCATAATAACCAGGCAGCTCTCCATGAATAGGGCTGTTTGTCGGCAATGGCTAATTGCACGATTTCATCAAAATCCTCAGGATGAGTATTCAAGTAGGAAATCAAGTCAGCCTTGTAGGAATGTGTCAGAATATATTCCAATTTTGTCTCTTCCATTTACATGACTTTATAAGCCGGTATCATACTACCTGAGTAAATTTTTATTTCTTGAATGATGATCAAACTTAATGATTTTTAGGCCCCAGACATAATAATCGGCAATAATTTATTATTTTCACTCCTTCAATCATTCTTACCTTCATGGATCCCTTCAAACACTCCATTGATTCACAGTTTCAGTCGCATAAAGGTGCAAACCTTTTTAATGAAGAGGCTCTTGGTACTTTGAGCTTTAATGAGGAAACGCTGCTTTCAATCCGGAATATAGGCTTGCTTGAGAAGGAGCATGAGAAGCTGCTTGTTGAATATGTGTGCGAAAAAGCGATCAGGGAGTTCTGTATTGCCAACCAGTATTATAACTTTACAAAGGACAATCGCGACAAGCTGAAAGCGATATACTCGGAATTGATTGAGCAATTGAGAGATGGAGACACTCCATTGGATGACATTGCGATACAACATTACCGTAAGCTCAGCAACTGGTTAAAAGATGCCAATCCTTTTGCCGAAAAGATCTATGCTTCTCAGGATATTGCAATTCCAGCTGTTGCTTGTTCAGAATATTCGCCTGAACTTCAGTTGAAGATCTTGAAAATCGATCCTGATACTTTAAAAGAACCCATCATTGACATTGGATGCGGTGAGCATGGATATCTCGTTTCGTATCTTCGTACGAAAGGAATCAGGGCATTCGGAATAGATAGATTTGCATCAAATATTCCGTATTTAACTAAGTGTGATTGGTTTGAATATTCCTTTCAAAAAGATGAATGGGGCTCCATCATAAGCAATCTCGGTTTCACGAATCATTTCAGGCATCATCACTTCAGGAAGGATGGCAATTTTATCGCTTATGCGAAAAAGTACATGGAAATCATTTCATCCCTGAAAAGGGGCGGTTCATTCTACTATGCTCCGGATGTTCCTTTTATTGAGGGCTTTCTTGATAAATCGCTTTACCGTGTTGAAACATTTACCCTTGAAACCGACATTTCATCAGTAAAACTGACAAGAATTTAATCTATTATTTTTGCTGATTTAGAAAAAAGTATATATTTTAGCTATAATATAAAAAGTAATATAAGTTGGTCATCGCAGAATGAAATGGAAGTGATTATATCATTATTTCACGGAGAACTAATAACCAATAAAATTCTGAGTAATGGATGAAAAAATTATTTGGAGCATAGGATTCGTCCTCATAGTTATAATTCTATGTGTTTTAAAGCCAAACATCGGTCGCATATTTCTGGGCATCTTTTATTTGATAATGGCGATAGGAATAAACATGGTTAATGCGATTACTGATCCACATTCAACTGTCCAAATGGGTGAAGCCTCACTTTTGGATTTTTATAAAACAATATTTTCGGAGGTTATTGCAAAAGCACCTGTACTCTATATTTTGCTAATTGCCTTATTCCAGATTACTATGGGACTGTTAATTCTTAATAAGCATAGAAATGTAAAACTTGGACTTATTGGTACAACCATTTTTCTAATACTTATAACTCCATTTGGTTATATTCAAATACCATGGTTGGGAATTGCAGCAGTTCAGCTGTATTTGTTAAGAAAGGACTTTGATAAAACATTGATTGAAATAATCACTGATTCAATACGAAGAAGGAAATTAACATAAATGATTATCCGGCTATTAACCAATCAAATAGATAAGATTCATGAGAAAACTTACCATAATTCAGTTTCTAGTGTGTTTGACATTAACTTCTATTGGACAAATAAAACCGATTGATTTAAAAGCAATAAAAAAAATGTCGATTACCGCAGATTATAAGAATTTACTTGATCGATTTTTAGCAAATGATACAACCCTACAGTTAAGCGATTACCAGACTATTTACTATGGTCAGGCATTTCAGACTAACTATAAACCAAACGCCAGACATGATTCAATTTGTGCTTTACATAAGTATCTTAATTCCAGCAGAGATTCTGTAGATTTCAGAAAAGTTCTTAACTACACTAAACAGATTTTGAAAGATTACCCATTCAATATAGAAGAGATTTTTATCACTGGAATTGCGTATAGTAATCTAGGTGAAGAGGATTTATCTAAGGTATGGTTTTATAAATATGACAAATTAATTAATACAATAATGTCATCAGGAGATGGAAAGTCAGAGAAAACAGCATTTATTGTAATAAAGATAACAGATGAATATTCATTACTAAATGCATTTGGATTTAATTTTACTGGTCAATCCCTTGTAGTAAATAAAAAGAAATCCTATGATGTAATGAGCGTAGAACAAAACAATTTTGGTGTTGAGTCGATATATTTTGATATAAATCTATTTTTTGGCAAATGGAATTGAAAACCATACTCTTTACAAATACCCGTATAAAATGATAAAAATAAAAAATTACTATTACTTTATTGTGGGGATTTTGTGCGTATTATTTGCATTTACGCATACTTACAATGGACATACGTCAGTTTTAAAAGTTTTTGAAGCGGTCCCGATTGATATTAATACTAAAACGGTTTTCCATTATATCTGGGATATTATAACTGTGGAAAACCTGATTTTCGGGATAATTTTACTCATTATGGCTTTTCACAAGGATTTGACAAAAGTGAAATTAGTAGCCTATTTGATAGCAATAATCCT